>JBJTYJ010000221.1:0-4967 GCA_046082705.1 Actinomycetota bacterium
CGGTGCATGGCAATGGATCTCGACCGGCGGTGCTCACAACAATTACGACGGCGTTACCGGACTTGCCATCAAGTCCGACGGCACCATTGTTACCTCCGCTATTTATCAGGAGTATGGAACACCGTCTTATGGTGCCTTCACGCTCGCGCCGACAAACCACGATCGCGATATCGCTCTCTTGAAACTCGACTCGAGCGGTTCGTGGATATCTGCCGATCGCATCGGGACTGTTGCAGATGGTTGGAGCGGAACCGAAGATGCGATCGACATCGACGTACTCCCGAACGGCAAGACAGCGTTGCTGGCAAACTTCACATCGACAAATCTTGTCGTCGCAAATTCCACCGTGTCGACCACGGGCGGGTTCGACATCTTGGTGGCGGTGCGGTAGTTCCTTATTCAGGGCTGCACGTGGTGTTCGGTACGTCGGCGAGGTTGATCAGATAGTCGTCGACAAGTTTCGTGATGGGTTGGAACAACGAAGGTGACCAGAATTCCAACGATGTCAGCGGAGGTATCGGCCTCGACACCTCCGCGCGCAGTTACTCGGCGGGTGACGTCATCAATTGCTGCCAGAACTACACCGGGCTCAACCGCTCGATGGCAGTCAACATCTTCATTCGCTAACAAATTCGGGGCTTGTCGGGGCGACGTGATCATGTGGGCGGTCCCTCTTAGACTCCACGTGTGGTCCAGCGAACCCGCCAGCGCCTTTTCGGCGGCCTCATGGTCGCTTGCTTGGTGTTGTTTGCCGCCTGTGGTGGCGGGGGCGGGGGGTCCTCGACGGGTGGTGGCGACGCTGCGGGGTCGACCAAGAACGCAGTTGCCGTGCCGACGGGTGCAGTGGCGACCAAGCTTCAGCCGCAGTTGAACGGCTGGGCGTTTCCCAACTTTCCTTCAGCGACTTTCCCAGAACTGAATTTTGATGCGGCGGACCTTGTCTCGATGTTCGGTTCGGGACCTGATGTGTGCGTCGACGGTGTTGCCGAACCGTGCACGCTCACGGCCGAGGCTGCTGCGTGGGCGCGCATGGTGAACCAAGCGCGTGCGACCGGTCACTGCGAGGGTCTCGTCGTTCTTGCGTCGGCTCGTTACAACCGCGCCGAGTTGCCGGAGACCGTGAAGCTGCCGTCTGATGAGGAAGAGGTGCGTGCAGTGATGCGCGCGTTTGCGACGCAGTTCGTTCCCGAAGTGCAAGATTCGATTCAAAAGTGGACCAAGGTGTCGCTCGCCGAGAAGGTCGACGAACTGAAGCGGTCGTTCGCATCCGAGAAGTTGGAGTACACCCTCGGTGTTTACGTCGAGTCCGGTGGTCACGCAGTGTTGCCGTACGCTATCGAGTACCCGACCTCCGATGTTGCGCGCATCATGGTGTACGACTCGAACTGGCCGGGCCGCAACCGTTACGTCGATGTCGACCTCGCCAACGACAAGTGGTCATTCTCGTTCGCGGGTGATGACCCTGCGAATGACCCGAACATCTGGACGGGTGGTGCGGTCGACATGGACCTCACACCCTTCGAGGCGCGTGAGGGGACCTGTCCTTTCTGTGGCGACGGCACCAAGGTGCAGTCGACGACGTTGCTGGTGCGCACCGAGAACCTCGACTGGTCGGTGGAAACCGACAGCGGTGCGGTGTCAGCGACCTCTCCCGTGTCGGGGGATGGTTCCACTGCACGTCCCGTCAAGGGTGGAGTATCCATCGTTCGGATGGCCGCCCCCGGCGGTGGTCGCTCCTCGTACGACTACGTCATCACCATTCCGAACGATTTGTTGTACGGGCCGGATTCTCCCGCCTCCACGGTTGCGGGCGGCGCGGCCCCCGTGGAGAAGCGGGCCAAGTTGAAGTTCGGTGGTGCGTCGTCCGTGTTCGCCGTCATGAAGACCGGTATCGCACAGTTCACGACACCGGGTGGTGGCGATGACAAGCCAGTCGAACTCGGCATTGATTCGATCAGGTCGAACGACCCGTCGGTCGACCTCACGCTTGCCTCGGGCAATCTTGTTGCCAACGCATCGGGCCCGTCGGTCGAGCTTGGCTCGTCGGGTGGCACCCTCGAGGTGGCCGTCACAACGGAAAGCGGCGAAGTCATCGAACAACAGGTCACGCCCGAGGCCCCGGCGGTTCAGGTAAAAGCAGATGAAACCGGTCGTGTCACGGTTCTCGAGGCCTCCGCGTCGGGTGAGGTGAAGAAGACCGAGGTTGCTGCTGACGGCACGAAGACCGAAACGGTCGTGGATGCATCCGCATTGAACCTCAACAAGGTCCAAGTGGAACTGCCCCCAGCATTGGCGTCAAAGGCGATCGAGGTCCTGCCGAAACTGGAAGATCGCAACCAGGCCAACCCGAACTACAAGGCCGACGAGGCCTATGTTCCGCCAACAACCATGCCGGCACCGAAGGAAAACGCCGCCGGTCCGCCGACGACTGCTCGCACCCAAACGGCATCCACGGTGCAGACCCGCAATGCTGCTTTGCCGCCGACGACTGCTCGCACCCAAACGGCATCCACGGTGCAGACCAGCAATGCTGCTTTGCCGACCACTACGGTCGCTCGAGCGGCGACGACCATCGCCGCGGTTGTCAAGCCCACGCTGACGAACTTCAGCATTCCGGCGAAGACCTTCGGTGACGCTGCGTTCAGGCTCAACCCACCCAAGTCCAACAGCCCCGGCGGCTTCCGTTACGCGTCCAGTCGTGCCGAAGTTGCGACGGTGGATGCGACGACCGGCAGCGTCACCATCGTCGGTGTGGGAGCGACAACCATCACGGCCACGCAAGCCGCGGTCCAAGGCTTTCAGGCCGGAACCATCTCTGCGACGCTGATCGTTGCGGCGGCAAAGCCCCCGATCGCCGAAACCAAGAACACCGCAAAAACACCCGAGACGGAGCCGGCAATGTCGGACATCAAGCAGCCCACAGCGAAGTTCGACGACAACTGCCCGGATAGCTTCCCCAAGGCCGATTGTGATTTGATGTTCCGTACGGGCAAGCCTCCCGACTACTTGGCGCTCGGAAAGTCAAAGTGGGTGAAGATGTGCTCGAAACTTCTCAAGCGTTCCGAGGCGGACTGCGAGACGGAGTTCGCGGGTGCAACGAGCGGCGGCAAGGAGGGTGGCCCGCAAGGTGACCAGCCCGGTCAGGTCGTAGCGACGCAACCGGGTCAGTGACCGACCAGGCGAGTGGGGCTTTAGCCAGTAGCGGTTGCAGTCGACGTGGTCGTCGATTTCGGGGTCTCACAGGTGGTGTTCGGTACGTCGGCGAGTCTGATCAAGTACTTGTCGACAAGTTTCGTGACGCAGTCGACGGCGAAGTAACTGGTGTGGCGGCGTTCGTCGACTGTGATGAGGCGTACGTTGCCCGCGACGCTTGCGGTGGCCTGCACGCCGATGAACGGTGAGGCGGGGTCGTCGGTGGCGCCGATGATGACGGTGGGATTCTCGGTTGCGCCGCGGAAGAAGTAGGCCTCGTTCGAACGAACCGGCCAGCGAGAGCAGAGTTCCTCGGGTGAGAAGAACTCGTGGAGGCGTGGGGCGATGGAGTTGAGATCGCTGAGTGGCGTCTTTTGGGTGTCGTCGACACACGAGATGGCGATCGAGGCCTCGAAGGTGTTGCGATAGTCCTCGAAGCATTCGTCTTGGTAGAAGTAGCCCTCGTACATCGACTTGATCTTCGAGCCGTCGCCCGTGGCCGCGGCGGTGAGTGCTTCGTCGAGTTCGGTCCATGCCGCCTGGTCGTAGAGGGCGGAGACTGCAGCGGCGAGCACCATGTGCTTCGTGATGCCCTCGGGGGGATTGTTCGTGGCCGTGTCCCAATTGGTGAGTCGTGCCGGCTCCTTCAGGAACTCGGCGAGCAGCTTCTCGAAGCCTGATGCCTGGCTGGCGATGCGCTCGGCGCGGCTGGCGATGGGGCTGGGGGGTGCGTCGAGGACGATTGCGCGAGCGGTGTCGGGGAACATGCTCTTCCACACGAGACCGAGCAGACCACCGTAGGAGAAGCCGAAGTACGAAACCGTTTCCTCTCCGAGTGCGCGGCGGATGGCTTCGATGTCGCGGGCGGAGTTGGCAGTCCCAACGTGGGGGAGAATTGCACCGCTGCGTTCGGCGCAGGCGTCGACGAAACGTTGGCCGGTTTCGGCGGTCAGGGGTTGGGCGAAGTATTCGTCGTAGTCGTCGATGCAGTCGATGGCGGGGGTTGATTCCCCCGTGCCGCGCGGGTCCCACGCGACGATGTCGAAGCGGTCGATGATGTCGCGGCTGAAGTAGTAGGCGGCATTCTGGGCGAGCGACCGGCCGGGCGCACCCGGGCCACCCGGGTTGACCAGCAACACGCCGATGCGTTCACTCGACTTCAGTGCGCGTTGACGGCTGAGCCTCAAGGTGAATGTGTCACTGGGCTGGGTGAAGTAATCGAACGGCACCGTGAGATCGGCACACTCGACACCGTCGCACGACTTCCACTCGAGCGGCGCCGGCTCGTAGGGCAACGTCGTGGTTGGTGAACCCGCCGTTGTGTCAGGTGTCGAGTCGGCCGCGGGTGAATCGTCGCCGCACGAGGCTGCGAGCAATGAAGCCGCTGCCATGAAGGCAAGAAGTCGTGCATTCGCCATGTTCCCGGTCTTCGCCATGTTCCCGGTGTTCGCCATGTTCCCGGTGTTCACCATGTATCGATCATCGGGCGCTTCTTGCCCGCGCGGGGTTGCGGCGGCGGAGCGGCGTTCAAGAGGGCCGTCAGGCGGGCGCGGGTGTCGGCGGGGTCGATGACTTCGTCGATCTCGGCATGCGCCGCGATGTTCAGCGCACCGCCACGTTCGTAGGCAGCGGCGATGAGCTTGTCTTCGAGGGCCTGGCGCTCCGTTAGGTCGGCGATCGCGTCGAGCTCACGTCGGTAGCCGAGGCGCACCGCACCTTCGAGGCCCATGCCGCCGAACTCGCCCGTGGGCCACGACAGTGTGGGGTAGCGGCCA
>JBJTYJ010000222.1:0-6487 GCA_046082705.1 Actinomycetota bacterium
GCGAGTTCGTCGCCGTATCGCTCGGCCATGCAACCCGTGACGACCAACCGTGCTCCATCTTTCTTGCGGTCGGCCAACGCGAGGATCGTGTCGATGCTCTCCCGCCTTGCCTCTTCGATGAACGCGCACGTGTTGACCACGACGACGTCGGCGCGGGAGGGATCGTCGGTGCGCTGCAAGCCATCGCCATGGAGAAGGCCGATGATCTTTTCGGAGTCGACCTCGTTCTTCGGACAACCGAGGGTTTCGACGTAGAAGCGCTGCGACTGCGCCGGAACTGACACGTGTGCGAGTCTACCGAGTGCCCCTTCGGGGCCTTCGTCAGTTGCTTTGCTGCAGGAAGGCGTACTCTTCGGGCGTCATCAGCACCTGACGCGCCTTCGAGCCTTCGCCCGGACCGACGATGCCACGCTCTTCCAAGAGGTCCATCAAACGTCCCGCGCGCGCGAAACCGACCTTCAACTTGCGCTGCAGCATCGAAGTACTGCCGAGGCCCGACGTGACCACCAGTTCGATTGCCTGCTTCAACAGATCGTCGTCGTCGTCATCGCCGGTCGATCCACCGACGAGCCCGCTTCCCGTCCCCGACGCACCGCCTTCGCCCTCGATGCCGCTGACGTACACCACTTCGGGCGTCTGACGACGCCAGTGGGCAACGACCGTACGCACTTCTTCCTCGGTGACCCACGACCCCTGAACGCGCTGTGCGACGTTCGTATTGCCGGGCAACAGCAACATGTCGCCCTTACCGACCAACTTCTCGGCACCGGGACGGTCAAGAATCACGCGGCTGTCGGTGAGGCTCGACACCGCAAACGCCATTCGTGCGGGAATGTTCGCCTTGATGACGCCGGTGATCACGTTGACGCTGGGACGCTGCGTCGCGATGATCAGGTGGACACCAACGGCTCGCGCTTTTTGGGCGATGCGAGTAATCGAATCTTCGACGTCGCGTGCGGCCACCATCATGAGGTCGTTCAACTCGTCGACGACGACCACGATGTACGGCAACCGTTCGTACTCGCGTTCGGTTTCCGGTTCGGGAACGAGATCACCACGGTCGTAGGCGGCGTTGTAACCCGAGATGTCACGGAAGCCGACCTCGACGAGCAGGTCGTAACGGCGCTCCATTTCCTTCACGGCCCAACCGAGGGCGTTCGCAGCCCTCTTGGGGTTCGTCACGGGTTGCGTGAGAAGGTGCGGGAGGCGTGCGTACTGGCCCATTTCGACTTGCTTCGGGTCGATGAGGATGAGGCGCACCTGATCGGGCGTCGTGCGCATGAGAATCGACGTGATGATGCAATTGAGTCCGCTCGACTTGCCCGCGCCGGTGGCTCCGGCGATGAGGAGGTGCGGCGTCGTGGCCAGATTCATGAAGACCCCACGCCCGGCGATGTCCTTGCCGACGGCGACGTCGAGCGGGTGCGTCGCGGCCTTCGCCTCAGGCGACGTCATGAGGTCGCCGAGCGAAACGAGTTGACGCGAGGTGTTCGGAACTTCGACGCCGATCGCTGATCGACCGGGAATCGGCGCGAGGATGCGCACGTCGGTGGCGGCCATTGCGTATGCGATGTCGCGGTCGAGGCTGGTGACACGGGCGACCTTCACACCCGAGCCGAGTTCAAGCTCGTAGCGCGTCACCGTCGGGCCGACAGTCATACCCACCAGTCGGGTGTCGACGCCGTGCGACGCAAGCGACGACTCGAGAAGATGCCCGCGCTCCTCCACCGCAGCGCGGTCGACCGCCTGGGTCGGGCTGACGCTCAATATGTTGGCCGGAGGCAGCGACCACGATCCCCGGCGCGCAGCCGGGCCGAGAGCGAGTTCGTCTCCGTTCGTCGCGGGCGCGCCGTCATTCACGGGCACGTTGCGCTTCGGTCGTGGCGGGAACTCTTCGCCCTCTTCCGATGCAGGCGCAGGCTTGCGACGCGGCTTGGCGGGCTTGGTCGAGCCTCCGTCTTCGGTTTCGAAGTCGTAGAGCGTCGGCTTCGGCGCGCCGGGGTCGAACGCCGGCACGTGCGACGTGTCAACTTCGTTCGTCGTGACGAATCCCGGATCGACAACGGGTTGGGCCTGGTCGTAGAAGACCGGCTCGACCGGCACGTCGTCACGAACGTCATCGGTCGTCTTGATCTCGCTGAGCACCTTTTTCGCTGCACGTGCGGTGGGCACTGCAACGGTCGTGAAATAGGCACGCAGACGATGGATCAGCAACGGCATCGACATTCCGGTGACGATGAGAACGCCACCCAGGATGACCGCGAGCAGAACCACGACGGCACCGACGATGCTGAGGAGGGTGCGCAGCGGTTGGCCGATGAGCGCACCGATCCAGCCACCAGCGGGCTTCAGGGCATCGACCGAGGCCGTCATACGTCCCTCGCCGCGGGCCAGGTGCAAGAGACCAAGCGTCGCGAGCACGATGACGACCGAACCGACGGCGAGACGCAGACGATGTTCGGACTCGTTGCGGCGAACGACAACGACCCCCACCCCGATGAGCGCCGGCGGCAACAAGAACCGACCGAGACCGAGAAGCCAGCCGAGCGACGAGTCGATTGCGTCGCCAACCGGGCCGGCGACGTTCAGGTAGACGCCGAGGGCCGCAAGGACACCCGCAACCACGATGGCGATGCCGCGGAACTCGTTCTCGCGACCACCAACGGCCGCCTTCACCGCCGCATGCTCGCGCGGCTTCGCGTCACGCGCCTTGCCGGCGGGACGTGGTCGGGAGGCCTGTTTTGACATGATTCAAAGGTACCAACGGGGTACCCGCCGTTTCGGGAATACCCCCGTGCTGATTCGGGAATACTCCCGTGCACGGGCGCGACAGCGTGGTCGTCAGGGCCCGGTCAGCGGATCCGAACCGAGGATCTTGCCCGTCGGATCGACGAGCACCCCGAACTGACCACCACGTTCCGACTGCACGACGACACGGTGAAGCACCTCACCATTCGGGCCGTCGGCGGTGATCGTGAATGCGCGCAACAGCGAGTCGGGCAACTCTTCTTCGACCCGTGCGTAGACCTCCGAGGAGAACACCATCTTCGATGCGTCGAAAGAACGCCCGTCGGCAGCAGCCGCTTCGGTCTCGTCCCGCAGCGAGCCGTTCTCCCAAACGAAATTGATCGCGCTTCCCTTTCCGTCGTCGAGAAAGAGATTGATCAGATCGGGTGTCGCATTGATCTCGAAGAATCTGGGCGGCTGACCCGTCAGCGTGCTGACTGCACCCACGGCATCGTCAATCTCATCGACGTGCAGCGCAACCTTGTCGTCACCACCGCATGCCGCCATCGCGCAGACAGAAAGAGCGACGGCCGCGACCGACGCCGCCCGCAGACGTTGCCTCATGTCTCCATTACGACGGGCACGATCATCGGTCGACGTTTCGTGCGTGTATTGACGAACTTGCCCGTTGCGCGGCGCACGACCTGCTCAAGCGCATCGACGTTGCGCTCGCCCTCGGCGAGAGCGCCTTCCACTGCAGCGGCAACGGCGTCACAGGCCTCGTCGAGAAGGTCTTCGGCCTCGGGGGCGTAGACCCAACCGCGCGTGATGATCTCGGGCCCCATGATGACCCGCCCCGACGAGATGTCGACCGTCACCACGACGACGACCACGCCCTCTTCGGCCAGCACCCGACGGTCGCGCAGCACGCCTTGGCCGACGTCACCCACGACACCATCGACGTAGAGGTACCCGGCAGGGATACGCCCGACTGCTTCCACTCCGTCGTCGGTCAGTTCCACCACGTCGCCGTCCTCACACATCGTGATGTGATTGCGGGAGACACCCATCGTTTCAGCCAGACGGGCGTTCGCCATCATGTGACGGAACTCGCCGTGGATGGGAATGAACCACTCGGGTTGCGTCACGTTGAAGTACGTCTTCAGGTCGTCGGCCTGGGCGTGCCCCGTTGCATGCACATCGACGATTCCCGAGTGCACCACTTCGGCACCCGCGCGGAGCAAACCGTCGATGACGCGGCTGACGTGCATTTCATTGCCCGGAATCGGATGGCTGGAAAGAATCACCGTGTCGCGCTCGCCCACCTTGACCCACTTGTTGTCACCGCGCGCCAGGAGTGCGAGTGCCGACATCGGCTCACCCTGGGATCCGGTCGAGATGATGCACACGCTCTCGGGCTCATGGTCGTCGATCTGCTCGATGTTGATCAACGACTTGTCGGGGATCCGCAGAATCCCGAGGTCGCGCGCCATTCGCACGTTGTTGTTCATCGAACGGCCCATCGTTGCCACCACACGCCCGTTCGCGACGGCCGCGTCGGCGATCTGCTGCACGCGATGGATGTGGCTCGCAAAGCTGGCCGTGATGATGCGTCGTCCGGCGTGCTCGGCGAAGAGGCCTCGCAGGACGTGGCCCACCTCGCTTTCGCTCGGTGCATGGCCCTTCTCCTCGGCATTCGTGCTGTCGGCGAGGAGGAGTCGGATTCCGGGCCCGTGGGCGAGTGCGCCGAGTCGCGACAAGTCGGTGCGTCGCCCGTCAACGGGCGTGAGGTCGATCTTGAAGTCGCCCGAGTGCAGCACGATTCCCTGCGCGGTGTGCAGCGCGACGGCGTGCGCATGGGGCACCGAGTGCGTCACCGCGATGAACTCGACGACGAACGGGCCAATGCGACGCGTCTCGCCATCGGCGACGGCGACAAGATCCGTCCTGCCGAGAAGACCCGCCTCTTCGATGCGGTGCCGCGCAAGACCCAGCGTCACTGCCGAGCCGTAGATCGGCATCGACAGTTCGCGCAGCAGGAACTGCAGGCCCCCGACGTGGTCTTCGTGTCCGTGCGTGGCAATGCAACCCACGATTCGCTCGGCGTTTTCGCGCAGCCACGTGAAGTCGGGAAGCACCAGGTCGATCCCATGCATGTCGGGATCGGGAAACATGAGCCCGCAGTCGATGAGAACGATCTGGTCGTCCTGTTCGACTGCCATGCAGTTGCGGCCGATTTCGCCGAGGCCGCCGAGGAAGTAGATGCGAACGCTTGGCTTGCTCAACTCGACCTGAACGACTCGATGTTCGCCTTGACGACGCGTGCGCGTTCGGCGACCCACTCGGGGGCGGCACCCATCGGCAGGCGCGCATCGCCAACCTTGAAACCGTGAAGCTTCATCATTTCTTTCGAGGGCAGCGGGTTGGGCGCTTCTTCGCCCGTTTCATACGCGTAGCTCTCGAGTAGTGCCGCGTTGATGCGCTGTGCTTCGGCGACGTTGCCCGAGAAGAAGGCCGCCATCATCCGACGATGCTCGGGCGCCGACCAGTGCGTTGCCACACCGATGACGCCGACGGCCCCCACGGCGAGCAACGGCAAGGTGAGACCATCGTCGCCGCTGTACACCTCGAAGTCCTTCGGGGCCTGTGCAATGACGTTGGCCGTTTCGCCGGGGTTTCCGCCCGCGTCCTTCAGCGCAACGATGTTCTTCGTGTCGCGAGCCATCGTGACGAGGTTTGCCGTCGAGATCTTGCGACCGGTGCGCACCGGAATGTCGTAGACGACGACGGGCAGGCTCGTTGCGCCGGCCATCGCATTGATGTGTGCGGCAATTCCCGCCTGCGACGGACGGTTGTAGTACGGACCGACCGCAAGGATGCCGGCGATACCCAACTTCGACGCCTCTTTGGTGAGGTGCACCGAGTGCGCGGTGTCGTTCGAACCCGTTCCCGCGATGACGGGAATCGTCACGGCAGCCGCGACCGCCTCGAACAATGCCAGACGTTCCGGGTCGCTGAGCGTCGATGCCTCACCCGTGGTTCCCGATACGACGAGACCCTCGTTCCCCTGCTCTTGCAGCCACTTCGCCATACGCACGGTTTCGGCGACATCGAGATCTCCGTTCGCATCGAAGGCCGTGATCATCGCAGTGATGACACTGCCGAAGCGCGCGGCCATCAGAAGGAACCTTCGGCTGCGCGGTCGATGCCCTGCGTGAGGATGAGGTCTTCATGCAGTTCCATCCACACGTCGTGGTAGCTGCCACACATGACGCCCGTGAACATGTTCTGCTCGCCGGCCACGACTCGCTTGGCCGTTGATTCGAGACGCGGCACGTACGGCGCGAGTCGCCCCAGCACGTCGGCCATCGCCGACACGACCGGCACCGACTCGTCTTTCATCGCGACGAGCCGTTCGATGATTGCCTTGTCGTACGTCGCATCCGAGTGGTCGTTCGGCTGGCCGTCACGCAACTGCCAATCGCCGCACAGCTCCTTGAATGCCGTATTGATGCCGAGAAAGGTCTCGTACGAGTCGTGAAGAGCCGCCGTGACCGAAGCGGGAGAGTCGCCGGCGAGCGCCTCGCGATGCGCCTCCTTGCCGGCCGGGGTGATCTGCCAGAGGGCACGAGCCTCGCGGAACATTGCGTGCTCGCGCTCGAGCAGGGTGTTCAGGTGCCCCTCAGCTTCGGCCTCGGAAACATCGGCAATATCGGCCACCATGTCGACCCTCGCAAAGCCCTTGATGCGCAGGGCATGG
>JBJTYJ010000223.1:0-3889 GCA_046082705.1 Actinomycetota bacterium
CAACCTGGCCAGCCAGCGAGCCCACGGCTCCGGCAGCGCCCGACACGACAACCGTCTCGCCACCCGAAATCTTCGCCACGTATTTCATGCCGACGTACGAAGTCAGCCCCGTCGCGATACTCAGCGCTCCGAGGAACGCCGTCGTCGAAAGTGGGGACCCGGCGTTTGCGGTGGGTGACATTGTGACCGGTCCGATGTGCTCCCAGGAATACGCAATCCTGCCGGCAGCGATGTGTGGAAAGGTCGACATTCGGCTCGGGTCACCGACGGCGTTCCTTGGCGCGCTGAGCATTGCGACGGGTCTGACTTCGTACGTCGGCATGAAGTACGTGGCGAAGATTTCGGGTGGCGAGACGGTCGTTGTGTCGGGCGCTGCCGGAGCCGTGGGCTCGCTGGCCGGCCAGGTTGCCAAGCTTCTGGGTGCGGGTCGTGTGATCGGTATCGCCGGTGGGGCGAAGAAGTGTGCGTTTCTCGTCGACGAACTCGGCTTCGACGCAGCGGTCGACTACAAGGCGGGCGACGTGTCGGGCCAGCTTTCTGCGCTTGCGCCCGATGGTGTCGACGTGTTCTACGACAACGTCGGCGGGGAAGTGCTCGATGCGGTTCTCATGAACCTTGCAGTCGAGGCGCGAGTGGTGCTGTGTGGTGCGGTGTCGCAGTACGAAAACATGGCAGACGTGCGCGGGCCGAAGAACTACCTGAAGATCGCTGAGCGCGACGCGAGCCTGTTGGGCTTCACCATCTTCCACTATCCCGACAAGCACGCCGAAGCGACTTCCGCGATGGCCGAGTGGCTGGCGTCGGGCAAATTGATCGTCCATGAAACGGTCAAGACGGGTCTCGAGAACTTTCCCGCGGCGGTGCGTGCCTTGTTGGACGGTGGAAACACGGGGAAGTTCCTGCTTAAGGTTTCTTGAACGTTGGCTAATCTGCCCACATGGGGGCATTGGCAAACGAGATAGATCCGCGCGAATTCGATTCGCCGGGATACCAGAAGGATCCGTTTCCGCTGTACAAGCGGTTGCGTGACCACCATCCGTTGTTCCGCGACAGGTTCCACAACCGTTGGATGATCAGTCGCTACGACGATGTGAACGCGGCCTTCCAGGACAACGAGAGCTTCGACAGGGCGCTCTACAAGGTCGACGGTCCGTACGAGTTCGGCTCTTCGCACGTCTTTGGTCCGAACATCCTCGAATACGGCAACAGTGACCGCCACCGCTGGCTGCGCAACGTCATCGCCGGCCAGTTCGTTGGCCAGGGGTTGGTCTCGTTCATTCCGTTCATCGAAAAGATCGCCGGCGAACTGCTCGAGGACTGCATGGGCGATGGGGAAGTGGAACTCGTCAGCCGCTTCTCGAACCAGTTTCCGATCCGTGTGATCTCGAACATTCTCGGTCTGCCGCGGGCCGACGAAGAGCGGT
The DNA here is from genome assembly GCA_046082705.1 of Actinomycetota bacterium. Taxonomy (GTDB): domain Bacteria; phylum Actinomycetota; class Acidimicrobiia; order Acidimicrobiales; family Ilumatobacteraceae; genus F1-20-MAGs119. Next base: position 1,425 of record JBJTYJ010000223.1, read on the forward strand.
TCGTTGGTTGGTACCAGGCGCTGATCGCAGGTCTGGGTTTCGGTGGCGAGCATCTGGCGCGTGGCATTGCGGCACGCAACGAGATGTGGAAGTACCTCGAGCCGATCATCGAAGAGCGGCTGCGCAACCCGGGTGACGACCTGTTGTCGAAGATTGCGCTGGCAGAACTCGACGGCAAGCGCATGTCGATCGACGAGGTGAAGGGTTTCATTGCCTTGCTACTGGCGGCAGGTGGCGACACGACCGACAAGGCGATTGCAAACATGTGGTACCACATGCTCTACACGCGACCCGATCAGTTCGAGGACGTGAAGAAGGACCCGTCGCTGTGGGAGAACGTGTTCGCAGAGATGATGCGCTACGACGCAGTGGTGCACGTGCAGTCGCGGTACACGACGCGCGAGGTCGAGATGCACGGCCGCGTCATTCCCGAGAGGTCATTGATGATCCTTCTTCTCGGGTCGGGCAACCGAGACGAGCGGGTGTTCGCGAACCCCGACACGTTCGACATCCACCGCGCCGACATGCACATGGGCCGCGAGAACAGGTCTGCCCGCTACAAGGACAAGTTGCCGGGCCACTTGGGCTTCGGCGTCGGACAACATTTCTGCATGGGGTACGCGATGGCCCGTCAGGAAGCGGTCATCGCCTGTACGCGGATGATGGAGGTCATGAAGAATCCCAGGCCCAAGTTCGCCATGCACGATGGAATCTCTTCGCCAAACATCGACAGCGGTGGTTTCCGCTCGCCGCAGGAACTGTGGATCGAGTTCGAAAGGTGATGCAATGAAGGTGACAATCGACCTCGACAAGTGCATCATGGCGGGTGAGTGCGTCTACAACCATCCGTGGCTGTTCGAGTTCAACGATGACAACCAGGCCTCGGTCAAGGTCGCGGTGCTGTCGACCGACGAACAGGAGCTCGGGGCAAGACAGGCTCGCGAAGTCTGTCCCAGTGGGGCCATCCAACTCGCCGACGACTGACGTCGGCGGTTTACGATCACAACGAGTCGCCATGTGGCGTTCGAGTCGGGGGGAATTGTGGGTCAGTTGGAAGGCCTGTTGGAAGGCAAGGTTGCGATCGTCACCGGTGCGGGGCGCGGCATCGGAAAGGCCGTCGCCAAGGTGTACGCCCGCGAGGGCGCAAAGGTCGTGCTGGCAAGCCGTACGCAGGCCAACATTGACAAGGTTGTCGACGAGATCAAGGCCGAGGGAAACATTGCGCTTGGCATTGCAACCGACGTGGGCAAGAAGGCCGACGTTTTCAACATGGTGGCCAAGACGGTCGAGGCATTCGGCCCCGTCGACATTCTGGTGAACAACGCACAGGGTTTCGGTACCGAGAAGAACCCGCGCGCATCGACGATTCCAACTCCTCTCGAAGACACCGATGACGAGGAATGGGACTACACGTTCCGCACCGGTGCCACTGCGACGTTGTGGGGCATGCAGGCTGTCTTCCCCTACATGAAAGAGCGCGGCGGGCGCATCATCAACTTCTCGTCGGGATCCGGCCTCGAGGGCTTTCCCGGCAACACGTGTTACAACGCGACGAAGGAGGCGATCCGCGCACTCACACGCACCGCCGCACGCGAGTGGGGCAAATACGGAATTTCTGTGAACACGGTGAACCCATCGTTGAAGACCGAGGCATGGGACAACTGGGCGGCGAACAACACCGAATTTGTCGAAGGTCTGAAGGAAAAGATGCCGCTCGGTTTCCTCGGCGATGCCGAAGAGCACGGCGGTCCGTGGTTGGTGTGGCTCGCCAGCAAGGGCGGCGACTACATCACGGGGATGACGTTCTTCCTCAACGGTGGGCGCTACATGAACTGAACCGTCTCAGACGAGACCGTTCAGGTGGGAAGTGAGCGTCATGACGAAGCCGTCACCCGGAGGCTGCATGCGTTCGGCGATGACATTGGCCTCGAACTCGTCGCGCACGCGCATCAGATGGACGTTGCGCCACGTGCGACCGTCACCGATGATCGTGCCCTCCACGTCGAACGTGGATCCTCCGAAGACGCCTGCCGAGACGACCATCACGAGGTGATCGAGGGTGAGGCCACCCGTCGGGCGGGGCCGGGTGTTCAGTTCCTTGTTGCGCGGCGTGCAGCACGGAAGAATCGTGCGCTGCATTCCTGCGTTCTTGTGCACGTGCTTGTCGCCGAAATCCTTGCGTGTTTGCATCTCGATGAACGATCGCCGCGTGGGATAGCGAACGATTGCAATGCGGTCCCAATCGGCACCCAGCACCGACGTACGAACGTCGGCGGCAAGCATGATGTCGGCTCCGATCTTGTTGAGGATCGACGACGGGTTGTACTTGTCGTCGGCCTCGCGACCGGAAATCGCCGCCTGTTCACCTTCGTACTGGGCGACCTCGTGGTACTTCATGAGGTTGACCATGAAGATGGGTCCGTCTTCGTCGGGCGTTCTGGTCGCAAGAAAGAGGCCGTAGTCCT
>JBJTYJ010000224.1:0-2374 GCA_046082705.1 Actinomycetota bacterium
GTTAGAGTCGGCACCCGTATGGCACGCGCACTCATCACGGGCATCACTGGCCAGGACGGCCAGCATCTGGCCGAATTCCTCCATGAGAAGGGCTACGAGGTGTTCGGGGTCGTGAAGGGCCAGAACAACCCGCGTGGGCAACAGATTCGCGAAGAGTTCCCGTTCGTGCAGGTGCTGTCCGGAGACCTCACCGACCTGCCGAGCCTGGTCTCGTGTCTCGAGACAGCGCAACCCACCGAGGTCTACAACCTCGGTGCGATCTCGTTCGTGCACTTCTCTTGGACACAGGCCGAACTCACCGCCAATACGACTGGTCTCGGCGTGTTGCGCATGCTCGAAGCCATTCGCATGGTGGGCGGCCAGCAGAACAACCCGATCCGCTTCTACCAGGCGTCGTCGTCGGAGATGTTCGGCAAGGTGCGCGAAGTGCCGCAAAGTGAACTGACACCGTTCCACCCACGTTCGCCCTACGGCTGCGCCAAGGTGTTCGGCCACGACATCACCGTGAACTACCGCGAAAGCTACGGCTTGTACGCCTGCTCGGGCATCCTCTTCAACCACGAGGGTCCGCGCCGTGGTCTCGAGTTCGTCACGCGCAAAATTTCGAACGCCGTTGCTCGCATCAAGCTCGGAGTGCAAGAAGACATCTCGCTCGGCAACCTTGACGCAAAGCGCGACTGGGGCTACGCCGGCGACTACGTGAAGGCGATGTGGCTGATGATGCAGCAGCCCGAACCAGACGACTACGTCGTCGCAACCGGCGAAACGCACAGCATCGAGGAATTCCTGGAACTCGCTTTCGGCGAAGTCGGCATCAGCGACTGGCGTCCCTACGTGAAGCAGGACCCGCGGTTCTTCCGTCCGGCAGAGGTCGACCTTTTGATCGGCGACCCGACAAAGGCGAAGACCAAGCTCGGCTGGCAGCCCGAGGTCAACTTCGCGGGTCTCGTGAAGATGATGGTGCGCAACGACCTCGCGGTCGAGTCGGCGAAACTGTCGAAATAAATCGGTCTTGGTAGTCAGCCCTCGAGGGGGCGTTCGCTCAGCGCTTCGATGATCGACTCCGTGTCGGGTGTGTCGCCACTTGCCATGCGTGCGCGCAACGCGAGAGCAAACACAACCATTGCGGCGCCCGACGATGCCGCGGCACCCAGTTCGACGCGCAGGAACAGTTCGTCACTCGACAGCCACGTGACCAGAACGAAGGTCACCATCGCAACGCCCCAACCGACGGTCACCCATTTGTGGCCGTGCAGTGCGATGACGGCCTGCGACGTGCCGAGTGCCAGCATGTAGAGCGCACTGCCGAGAGCAAGCAACGTGAGTGTGCGACGGTCGAGGCCGCCTTCGTACACGACCTCGAGAACCTTGGGGCCGATGATCGCCGTCCCACCGACGCCGAGAACGCCGATGCCGATGACGGTGAAGAGCAGTCGGCGGAATGCGACACGGAATTCGCTGAGGTCACCGTGCGCCGCAAGACGTGCGAGGCGCGGCAACAACGATGCCTGAATCGCCTGGAAGAGAAAGAGGGGAACCCGGGCAAGGATGACACCGTTGCCGAACTGAGTGACCGCTTCGGCCTGGTTTGCATCGGCAAGCACGTCGACGCCGATCGGCGCGGCATTGACGAGTGCCGCGGCAAGAACCGACCCGCCGAGCAGCCAGCCGAGGTTCGGCGTGATCTCCGACCACGATGCCGGCGGCCCGTCGTCGGTACGCAGAGCGCCGCGCGACAAGACGATGAAGACACCCAGCAGCGGGGCGGCGGCGACGACCATCGCATATGCGCCGACCACTTCGACGCCGACGATCCACAATGCGACGCAGCCGATGATGCGCGTCGCACCATCGAAGCCCATCACGATGCCGTAGTCGACGAACCGTCCCGAACCCGAGCAGATGCCGCGTGCAAGGTGCGTTGGCGCATAGGCAAGAAACGCAACGAGCAGCGATGCCGTGACGACCCAGTTCTTTTCGAAGAAGTCCTTCGTGATCCACGGACTGCCGATGAGAACGATCGACGACACGACGACGGCGAAAATCACGGCAAGCGGGATGACCCTGCGGATGACGGGCCGCCCACCCTGGCCGAGTTCTCGGCGGTGGGCAAGGGCGCGACCGACTTCCTGTTCGATCGGAAGGAAAAAACCCGGTGCGAGCGCGAAAGTGGCAAACCACAGGGCGACGATTGGTTTGAAGCCTTCTTTGCCGAGCGCCTGCTGGCCGACTTTGAAAAACGCGTAGCTCGAAACTCCGGCTACGAGGAGACCCACACCGACCGGCACCGTCCCCTCGGGGATTGCTGCCTTGAAGGTGTCGACGCGCTTGGCATCGGTGGGGGATTCACTGCTCACGCGCCCCGCAGGCTAGT
>JBJTYJ010000225.1:0-3387 GCA_046082705.1 Actinomycetota bacterium
ACCCAACCCGTACTTAGCGCCGAACAACTCCGCATAACTCGCTCCGAGGAGCGCCCATACCGACGCGAGCCGGATCGCGCCAAAAACTGATGTCAGAACCGATGGCAGGGTGACCTTCAGGAAGCGATGGCGGTCGGAGCCGCCCATGGTGACCATCACCATGTCGAGGTCCGGATCAACCATGTCGGCAGCTGCCCGTGTCGGGATCATCACGATGAAGAACACGATGCTGGCGGCCAGCAGAATCTTCCCTGTCTGTGCGATTCCGAACCACAGGATGAAAATCGGCGCCAGAGCAGTTCGTGGCACCGCGTTGAAAAACGTGAAGAGCGGTGAGGTGATCTTCCAAAGGAATCGGTATCGGGCAACGATCAGTCCTGCGAACAAGCCGGTCGAGCAACCGAGCACCCAACCCCAGAACGCCTCGGACACCGTGACGCGAAGATCACGCCACACTTCACCGTTGTCCCAATTGTTGACAAACCAATTCCACGTCCCGCTTGGTGATCCGATGAACGCCGGATTAATCCAAGCCCGTTCATAGGTCTGCCACCACAGCAGGATGAATGCGACAACCACAAGCACCTTGCCCAACTGCGCAACGGGATCAATCGACGCGTAAAGCCTTTCCCATCGATTGGGTGTTTTCCATTCCGCGATGAGTTTCTCGCCGGGCGTCATCGTTGAGTTCGGGTCAGATGAGCTCATCACGCAACTCCCTCCAAATCATCGCTTCGAGTTCCTGGAAACGAGGGTTGTCGATCAACTCGTCAACGCGGCGGGGACGCGGGATGTCGATGTTGATGTCGAATTTGATGCGGCCGGGTCGCGCCGTCATGACCACCACACGATCCGCGAGCAAGACTGCTTCTGCAAGATCGTGTGTCACAAGAATGACGGTGGAACCCGAGTTCTCCCAGAGAGCAAGGAACTCATTTTGAACGGTGATACGTGTTTGTGCATCGAGCGCGCTGAAGGGCTCGTCGAGTAACCACAACTTCGGGTTGATGGCCAGCGTCCGCGCAATTGCGACTCTTTGACGCATCCCTTGCGATAGCTGAGCCGGAAATTTGTTGGCGAAATCATCGAGCTTCACCATCTTGAGAAGCTCGAGCGCTTTTTGTTTACGTTCGGCTTTCGGCATTCCGCGAATCTCCAGCGGAACCTCGACATTGCGCCGCGCGGTACGCCACGGATACAGGGCGGATCGCGCAAGCATGTAACCAACGTCGAGAGAAGTCTTTGTCACTTCGACGTTATTGCGTTGAACCGAACCAACCGTCGGACGGATGATCCCAGCCAACATGTTCATGATGGTGGTTTTCCCGCAGCCCGACGGACCAACAATGGCAACAAACTGTCCAGCCGGAATATCCAGCGACACATCGTTGACAGCCAAAACCGGAGCACCATCGGACGCCGCAAAAACAAGAGTCACATCACGAAGGGTGATCCCCTCTGGTAGCCGCCTTTCCACTGTTCACTCACTCCTTCCAGAGCCACTTCGACATTACAAGTCACAAAGTGCCGGGAGCTGTTGCTCCCGGCACTCAGGACTTTAAGGGAAACAGTTACTTCTTGATGATCAAGAAAGTACGTGCGAATCGCGTCGCCGACTGCTGCCCGACAGCCTTCTTGTCGGTCACAGTGACGGTGAGATCACACGTTCCTTCCTTCTTTCCTTCAACTCCCGTCTTTGATGCCTTGCAAGTTGAAGGAGTGGTGGTCGTCAGGGTGATGACTGATCCCGGACGGACGACAAGATCAAGCGCCTTCGCCAAATCAGCCGAACTGTAGGTGCGTCTTACCTTCAATGCTTTCACTTGGCGCTCGGAAAAGTCATAGACGAAGTTCGCAGAAGTGAATGTCGTGTTGTTGACAACCTTTGGAAGGTTCGCCGCGAACCATGGGCCCGTGAGGTCCCACGCGGCGCGGTTGATTGCACCTGATGGGCTCAGGTAATTCAAGAAAGTTTTTCCGAGGCTGATTGCTCTCGTGTTGGAAATCTTGCTGTTCTTTTGAATCGAGCTAACAACGTTGGCAAAGTTCTTCGGCGTGCGCGCCCATGCGATTGCTTCGTCAAACATCGCATCAACTTGCTTCGCTACGTTCTGGTTGGCCAGGAACCATTCGGTGCGTGCGCCGAGCGACAGGCCAGGTGTATTCGTTTCGATGGGCATTTCTTTCGTGGGCTGCTTCAGGCTAAACGGCATGACTCCGAGCGGAGAATCACCGTCGTTGATGCCTTCGGTCAACAGCGTCGTGTTGGGTTCCCACGTCATAGCCGCGTCCATGGTCTTCGCCGTAAATTGTGCTGCGACCGTGGCGGCACTGAGAGCGCCCGGAATGAGTGCGCCCGTCAAGGTTGTACTTGCGCCAGAGATCAACTGACGCCAGGTCGCTTCGCTCGCACCTCCAGCGGAAGTAACGCCCAGCTTTGCGGTCGCCAAGATTTTCATGGCGTCGACATAGGTCTTGCCCTGCAGATTGGCTTCGTAGAAATCCTTGCGCACAACGACGTCGAAGAACGGTGCGGTCTGTATTTCACGGAAAACAGTGAGTGGCGTTGTGCCCTGCCACGTCATGAAGTTGTCGATAGTTCCAAATGCCATGTCAATCGTCTTCGCGGCAAGCGCGGGTCGAACAACCGAACTGCTTGCCGCGTAGGTCACGGAGATATCAAGGCAGTACTTGGCGTCAATGTCGTACTCCAACGCGACGTTTAACGGCAGGGAAGCGACCGCGTCGGGTGCTGCGCCCATGTTGATCTTGGTCGTCGTACTGCATGTTGCGGCGTTCGCGGTGCCCGAGAAGACGGCTGACGTAGCAACCATTCCGAGAGCGGAAACTCCCAGAACGACACGCTTCAAACGTGACTTCATTTTTCCCCCTTTTGATTCCCCGGCGGCTTCTTGCCACGAGGTAGTGTGACAAACATAATAGTGAGTACCCTCTATTGTCAATAACCAATTATGCATGGTTTATAAAATGTGCCTGGTCTATAAAGGACGGACATGAAGAACGACCTGTTCTCTGCCGGCGCGGTCGATCAACTGATTGTTTCTCTCGAGACCCTCATCGCGGGGATTTTGGGCGGGATTGTGGGGCTCGAGCGGGGACGCTCGGGAAAGGGGGTGGGCTTGCGGACCCACGCTCTCGTGGCGATCGCTGCGGCCGCGGCCGTTGGCATCGGTGACCTTCTCGTTTCGGAGGGAGGGTCGGGTGACCACACGCGCACACTTCATGCGGTGATCACGGGCATCGGCTTCATTGGCGCTGGGGCAATTCTCCATTCCGAGCGAGGCACGCAAGGTGTCACCACCGCAACTTCGGTCTTCCTCGTGGCGGTGATTGGCGCCGCGGTCGGCGTCGGCCTGCCGATCATTG
>JBJTYJ010000226.1:0-14648 GCA_046082705.1 Actinomycetota bacterium
CCGTTTCCCTCGACCCACCGCTCGTGGGTTTCCTGCCCGGGGTGTCGTCGCGTACATGGGCGGGCATCGCCGCGGCGAAAAAGTTCACGGTCAACGTTCTCGCCGCCAACCAAGGTGAACTGTGCTGGCGCTTCGCCAAGGAATCCGACGACAGGTTCGCGGGCGTCGACTGGTCGCCTTCGGGGAACGGTTGTCCACGACTTGCCGGTTCGATCGTGGTGATCGACTGCGATCTCGAGTCGAACGAAATACACGGCGACCATCACTTCGCCGTGGGTCGCGTGACGCACCTCGACTCTGCGGGTGACGAGAACGCGATGGCGTTCTACCGTGGCAAGGTCGTGCCGGTCGCCCTGGCCGGGTGATCGCGCCGTGACGAACTGGGGTGCGTCGGCCGCCGTTGTGCTGGGACTCGTGTTCCTGTGGTCGGGCGTTGCAAAGATTGCCAGCCGCGAGGCCTGGCAGGTCGCGGGGACACCTTTCTCGACCGGCAAAGACACGGCCGACCGCGTCGTACGGATGATCCTGCCTTCGCTCGAAGTCGCCGTCGGCGCGTTGCTCAGCCTGCGGGTGGTGCCGATACCGGTTGCGATCGTGGCGGCAGTGATGCTCGTCGCGTTCACGGCAGCGTTGGTGCGCGTGCTTGTTACGGGTCAGAGGCCCCCGTGCATGTGTTTCGGTGCCGTGCGCGCGAAGCCCGTCTCGTGGGCGAGTGTCGTGCGCAACGCCGCGCTGATTGCGTTGGCGTGCGTCGTCATCGCGGGGGCGTGAGCATTCGCAACATGAAGACGAGGTTGTGTGCCTCGTCGCGCCAGTGCTCGTAGCGACCCGAGGGCCCGCCGTGACCCGCGCCCATTTCGCAACGAAAGAAGACGGTGGGCGGAGAATCGAGTGCACGCAACTTTGCGACCCACTTTGCGGGTTCGTGGTATCCGACACGCGGGTCGTTCAGGCCCGCGGTGACGTACAGCGGTGGGTAGTCACGCTGTACGACATTGTCGTACGGCGAGTACGAAAGCATGTACGACGCCCAGGGCTCGACGCGCGGGTCGCCCCATTCCTCCCATTCGGTGACGGTGAGCGGAAGCGACGGGTCGCTCATCGTCGACACGACATCGACGAACGGAACCGCTGCGACGGCTGCACCGAATGATTCGGGCGAGATGTTCAAGCACGCACCGACAAGAAGTCCTCCGGCGCTTCCGCCGTACACCGCGACGCGACGGCGGCCGACGAGGGCGCGTTCTTCGAGGTGTCGCGCACAAGCGATCGTGTCGGTGAACGAGTTGCGCTTGTTGAGCAGCCGCCCCTCGAGATACCAACGGCGGCCGAGTTCGCCGCCGCCGCGCGGGTGGGCAATCGCCCACAGCCAGCCCCGGTCGAGCATCGAAAAACGTGACACCGAAAACCGCGGCGGAATCGAGAGTTCGTAGCTGCCGTAGGCGTAGAGAACTCCCGGTGCGGTGCCGTCGGTCGGCGTGTCGCGACGCACCATCACGTCGAGCGGAATTCGCGTGCCGTCGTCGGCAACGGCCCACTCGCGGAACGAGACGTAATCGGTGAGGTCGATGTTCGGCGTTTCGACCCGCTTCAAGACGTTCACATCGCCGCGCTCGACGTCGAGTTCGGCGACCGTCGGGGGAGTGAGCATCGACTGGTACGCGAAGCGAAGCATGGTGGTGGACCACTCGGGGTTCGAGTCGAGGTCGACATCGTGGGGTTCGTCGATGAAGGGCACGACGGAACGCCGGCCGTCGCGGTGCAACAGACGGATGCGGGGTTGCGCGTCTTTCCATTCGCTGACGGCGAGGAAACCCTCGAAGGCATCGACGTCGGCGATACGGCGCCCCGCCTCGTGCGGCTCGAGTTCCGTCCAGGCACCCGGGTCGTGGTGTGGTGCCGTCATGATGCGGAAGTCCAGGGCATCGAGGTTCGTGAGGATGACGAATCGGTCGCCCCAGTCGTCGACCGAGTACTCGAGGTCGTCGGTGCGCGGGCGGACCAACCGCGGTTGTTCGAGTGGCTTCGACGCATCAACGACCATGCACTCGCTGGTCGTGCGTGACGCCGTTTCGATGATGATGAAGTTGCCCGAGCGCGTGATCCCGACACCGACGTAGAAGCGTTCATCGGGTTCGCTGAACACCTCGACGTCGGCAGACTGTGGGGTGCCGATGCGGTGACGCATGACCCGATGGGGGCGCATCGCCTCGTCGTTCAGCACGTAGAAGACGTACGTGGCATCTCTGCTGAAGGCAGCGCCGGCGTACGACGTGCCCGTGAGGCGGTCGTCGAGGTCGACGCCGGTGGTGAGGTTGCGGATCAACATTTCGTATTGCTCGCTGCCGTCGAGGTCGCGCGACCACGCGGCGAACGAGTGCGAGCGGTCGATTTCGAAAATGCCGACGGAGAAGTATTCGTTGTCGCCCGCCTCGACGTTCTCGTCGAGCAGAACTTTTTCGGTTGCGGCGGTTGCACTGCGACCCCTGCAATGCACCGGATAGGCAAGGCCCTCGTGGGTCTGCGAGACGTACCACCAGTCCCCGTGTCGTACCGGCACCGACATGTCGGTTTCGACGACGCGCGACTTGATTTCACCGAACACGTCGTCGATCGACGGTGTTGCGCTACCGAACCATGAATCGGCGAAAGCGTTCTCGGATTCGAGATAGGCGATCGTTTCGGGGTCGTCACGATTCTGCAACCAAGCCCACGGATCGTCGACGTTGCCCGTAACCCGTTGCCAAACGTGGCTGCGACGCGCGGCACGGGGTGTCACGGCATCGGTCACAGCGTCAGGGTAGGGCAGAAGCACGATCGCACGGGTAGTTTTTCGCGCATGCACGTGTGGATCGACCAAGACCTGTGCACGGGTGACGGTCTCTGCGTCGATCACTGTCCCGACGTTTTCGTGCAGTTGGAAGACGGCATTGCCTACGTCGCCGAGGAAGGTTCGCCGTTGAACGACCCGGGTGGAGCGCGCAGCCTGGCATGGGTGCCGTTGCGTCACCACGGGTCGGTGGTCGAAGCGGCCGATGTGTGTCCCGGTGAGTGCATCTTCATCGAGATGGATCTCGCGATCGGCGCCTGACCGCGATGAAGAGGTGGCTCGTCGCCGCGTGCGGGGCCTCGCTCGTCGTTTCCATTCCCAACGTGGCGCACGCCGCCGACCCCGTGACCGGCCTCGACGTTCGCAACGAAGTCCGCGCCGGTTTCTCGTCGACACGATTTCCCGGCGCAAATTCATCACGTGTGCCCTACGTCGTGCCGTTGCGCGAAGCTTGGGAATCAGGTGCGAACAAGTGGTCGGCAGCCCGACGCGCATCGTTCGCGCAGAGTGTCTCCGTACGATCGGCCGACGTCGGCCTGTCGGCAAAGGCGAACGCCGACCGCGCCGACCGTGATCCTGCGCAGTGGTTGCCCGCCCCCTCGCAAAGATGTGCCTACGTTGCGAAATGGATTGCGGTGAAAAAGGCATGGAGCCTGTCCGCCGACCCGGCCGAAGCGGCGCGTCTGGGTCGACTCGTCGCCACATGCGAGGCGTTGCCCGTTCCGACAACGCCCATCCCAACGAATGCTCCAGTGCGACCAGCGCCGTCGACAACCGTTGCGTCTTCGACGGCGTCGGCCCCAACGACGACGACCACGGTCATTCCCGTGGCCGGGTCATCGGTCGTCGACCTGCTGGCGACCATCCGCATCGTCCCCGAGTACACCGTCGGCTACGACCGGGATTTGTTTCCGCACTGGAAAGACCTCGACGGCGACGGCTGCGACACCCGCAAAGAGGTTCTCATTCGTGACAGTCGAACGACGCCGGTCATTGGTTCGTCGTGCACGGTGACAACCGGAACGTGGTTCTCGCCCTACGACGGTGTGACGTGGACCAGTCCGTCCGACGTCGACATCGACCACGTCGTTGCGCTGAACGAGGCGTGGCAGTCGGGTGCCTACGCCTGGTCGACCCAGCAGCGGACGAACTACGCGAACGACCTCACCGACGACCGCACGCTGTTGGCCGTCACCGACTCGGTCAACCAATCGAAGTCGGACAAGGACCCGACCGAGTGGCTGCCGCCCCTTGCCACCTATCGATGCACGTACCTCGCACATTGGGTGTCGGTGAAAGCGCGGTGGTCGCTCACGATGGATCAGGCCGAACATGCCGTGGTGAAGTCGGCGCTTGCGGGTTGCGCAAACCAGACCGCACCCGCGGCTCCGGCCCTGCCCACGGCCAATACCCTCACGACCGCGCCGGCCGCGTCGACAACCGGAGGCCGGGTGGCTGGCTTCGTCAGCCCCGGTGCTTTCTGCACTCCATTCGGCGCGACAGGCGTGTCGGACAAGGGTGTGACCTACACGTGCAAACCCTCGGAAACGGAATCCCGCAACAGGTGGCGTCGCTGACGCCCGCCGATAGCCTGACGAACCTATGTCGAAGAAGACGAAGAAGCGCAAGGCCCGCCTCCGCCGTTCGAAGGCCAACCATGGCAAGCGTCCGAACATGGGTCGCGGCTGAGCCGTCGATCCACGTTCCTGAAATGACATCCATCGTCGCGTTGGTGGTGGGTGGAACTCCCGAGCCGTGGGAGTCGCTGGGGTTCGCGAAGCTCTCGTCAGAGGGAACGCGAACCCTTTTTTCTTTGTCCGACGTGCAGTTGATCGTCGACACGTCGCGTGAAGTCGGGTCTGTCGACTGGCAGCTCGCCGACCAACCGTTTGCGGGTCCCCAGGGGGCGATCGGCTGTCTGGGTGTCGATCATGTGGTGTGGCGTACGAACGACCTCGATGCAACCTGCGACGAGGTGACGCGCCTCACCGGCGCCCCGCGCAAACGTGTGCGCGATGCGGGCAACGGTGTGTCCCAGGGGTTTCACCGTGTCGACAACGTGGTCGTCGAAGTGGTTGCCGGGGGAGAGCCGGTTGACCGGCCACACCTGTGGGGGTTCGTCGTGAACGTCGCCGATCTCGATGCGGTGTGTGCATTTGCCGGACCTGATGTCATCGGCGTACCAAAGGCGGCGACGCAAGAAGGGCGCCGCATCGCGACGGCGCGGTCGGGCGCCGGCCTCGGCGTTCCCTTCGCGTTGATGGACGTTCAGTAAGCGGCGGAGTTGTCGCTGTCGGTTTCGAGAAACGCGCGGCCTTCGTCGCAGGATGTCAACACCGAACACCAGCGACAGGTGAAGCTTGGCGACTTTGTGGGAGCACGGTTCTGGCGGTCGAGTTCGTCGAGAAGCTGTGCGCCCTCGACAAGTCGGCGAACCGCCGAACGCAACGTATCGATGGTGACGGCTTCGGCATCGATGCGCTGTGAGTCGACGCTGAAGGTGGCGGCGAGGCGCGGAGCCTGGCGCGATTTCAGAACCTCGACGAGCGAATAGAACCGCAGGTCTTCACGGTACGCGGCGCTGATGCGACCGGTTTTCAGGTCGATGATCACCTTGCTGCCCGGTGGGCCGATGGTGAGATCGGTGCGCGAGGTGAGGAAGATCGACCCGCCGCAGAGTTCGGCCTTGGCGTTCGATTCGACAACGGGTCGCCACTCGGGTTTCAAGGGAGGAAACGAGTCCTCGTACTTGGTGACGAGGTCGACGATAGAGGCACGCAGTTCGGCTTGTTCGGCGGGGGACAACGAGGCAATGAAGTCGGATGCAGTTCCCCGTTCGGATTCGACGATACGGTCGAGTGCGTCGTCGACGATTTCCGACGGAGTGCGTGGTACGCGCACGTTGATGAGAAGTTCGATGGCCTTGTGCAGCACGGTGCCGCGAACCAGTGGAACCGACCACGCAAAGGTGTCGCGGTTGGCAACGTGCCGGGCCTCGCACCCGTGGACGGTGTTCAACACGTGCTTGCTGATTTTCAGCGGGCGCGCAGGTGTGTAGTTGAGCGCGATGGGTTCGAGTGCGTCGGAGACATGCGCTTCGATTTCATCGGCGAGTTCGGGGGCGGACGGCACGAAGTCGGGGCGTTTGGCAAGCGCATCGAGCACCATTTGCTGGATGGGGTTGAGGGCTTCGGTGCTCACGGCGTCAAACTTACGACGGGCGTGTCACACCCCGATGTCACCATGTTCCCGTGACGACAGCGGGCATGAACAACACCACCTTTGTGAACGCCGCGAACCTGTTGGGTGCCGTCGCCCGGCGTTTCGGTCTCGTTGCGCCCGGGTTTCGCACGCCTCCGCGCATCGTCGGTGTCCAGCGCACGGTGCGCCGTCGGCCGGGTGGTGGCGTCGTTGCCGTCGCAGTGAAGAACCGTCCCGTCGCTGCCGTTCTCGCCGACATGATCGACGGCGTCATCGTGGTCAACGACATCACTCCTCCCGAGTCCGACACCGTGCGCGCGGCACTGTGGTCGGCCGTGACGCCCCTTCTCGCATCAACCGTCGCCGCGGGCCAAACGGTTGCCAACGTTTCACGCGTAGCCTGACGTCCGCGTCCGGGTGGCGGAATTGGCAGACGCGGGGGGCTTAAACCCCCCTGGTCCGAAAGGGCCGTGTGGGTTCGATCCCCACCCCGGGCACTAACGCTCAGCGCGGACTTGGCGGCGCGGCCACAGAACGACGATCGCGACGAACGCGACGATCGACATGGCGAAGAGGAACCCGTACGCACGACGGAACGGATCAACGGGGTGGTCGGCGTCGCCGCTCATCATTGCCACGACCGCGGCGATGCCGATTGCGCCCGAGAGGAAGCGACCGGTGCTAAAGGTTGCGTTGCCGGTGGGGAAGTCGCGTGGATCGAGATCGGAAAGCGCGGCGGCGTTCAGGAACGAGAAGAGAAGTCCCATACCGATACCCGTGAGAATGAGTCCGGGGAAGAGGCCGCCCCAGTAGTTCGGTTCGACGTCGGTGCGGAACGTGAACCATGCGGTTGCGGCAACGAGTGCCACTGCGCCGGCACTGAGCAGCTTGCGGTAACCGAAGTGCTCGACGAGGCGCGACGAGAAGATTGCGCCGAGGCCACCGAGAACCGGCGTGGGGGACATGGCGAGGCCGATTCCCCACGCGTCGTACTTCCAGAGGTTGCCGAGGAGTAACGGCCAGACGAGCCACACCGACATGCCGATCATCGACACCGAAACATTGGCGATGTTGGCGACACGGAACGTCGGCACGCTGAACATGCGCACCGGAAGGAACGGTCGTGGGTGCGACCGTGATCGGGTGATCAGAACGGGCACGAGAAGCACCGCCACAACAAAGACGGCGAGGGTGCGCGCACTCGACCAGCCCCACGCTTTGCCTTGCACGAGGCCGAGTGCGATGAGGCCGGTAGCGAGCGTTCCCGCGATTATGCCGGCAATGTCGGGGATGCCCGATTCGAGCGGCGCTGCGATCGTTTGACCTTTTGCCGCGGCGCGAAGCACGAACGACAGGGCAAGCGTGGCGAGCGCGAGTCCGAGAGGAACGACGAAGATCCAGCGCCATTCACCACCTGTGATGACCGCGCTGCAGATGATCGGTGCCGTGGTCGACCCGATGGGGAACGCGCCCGTCCAGACTCCCATTGCAAAGGCGCGTCGCGACTCGGGCCAGCCCACGAGGGCGACCGACACCGACGCAGGAACGACGAAGGCACCACCGATGCCTTGCAGTACGCGACCCGCGACGAGGACCGCCGCGTTGGGTGCAAAGACGCATATCAGTGATGCGAAAGCGAAGAGTGCCGCGCCGGCCTGAAAGGCACGCAGCGTGCCGATGCGTGCCGCAAGCGTGCCGCCGAGCATGGTGAGTGCAGCGAGCACGATCGAATAACCCGACAGCGTCCACGACAGGGTGGACAGGCTTGCCTCGAAGTCGGCCTTGATGAGTGGCACTGCAAGGTTCGTGCCCGTGACCGCGAAGGGAAGTGCAGTCATGCCGAGCATCGAGGTTGCGAGACCGAGAATTGCGACTCGCGGCGTCGTCTCTTCGATCGATGCCTGCTCGATTGTGTCCCCCGACATTTCGGCAGTCTGACAGGTAGTGTCGCCGTCCATGTACGCACTCAATCAAGACGCTCAGAATCTTCTTTTCAGCGAGGCACGCACGGCCAACACGTTCTCGTCCGAGCCGGTTACCGACGATCAAGTCAAGGCGCTGTACGAACTTGCCAAGTGGGGCCCGACGAGCATGAATACCCAACCGATGCGTCTGGTGCTTGCCCGCAGTGCGGAAGCGAAAGCGAAGGTCGTCAGTCATTTGTTCGACGGCAACAAGCCGAAGGCCGAGATGGCTCCGCTTGTCGCGATCGTCGCTGCTGACCTGAACTTCCACGAGACGTTGCCGCAAGTGTTTCCTATCTACCCGGGCGCGAAGGACATGTTCGCCGACGAGGGATACCGCACGCAGTTCGCGATTTCGCA
The DNA here is from genome assembly GCA_046082705.1 of Actinomycetota bacterium. Classification (GTDB taxonomy): domain Bacteria; phylum Actinomycetota; class Acidimicrobiia; order Acidimicrobiales; family Ilumatobacteraceae; genus F1-20-MAGs119. Next base: position 8,356 of record JBJTYJ010000226.1, read on the forward strand.
GGCATGGCTGCAGGCCGGTTACTTCATCGTTGGTGTGCGATCACTCGGGCTCGCTGCGGGTCCGATGCTGGGTGTGAACACCTCGGGTATCGATACCGACCTGCTGGCGGGAATGGGTCTGCGCACGATCATGGTGATGAACATCGGCAAACCGGGCGACAACGCCTGGTTCGACCGTTTGCCGCGACTCGACTACTCGCGCGCCGTCACCACGCTCTGATCAGAACAGTTCCTTGGCGAGTGCTGCGAAGCTTGCCTCGGTGAACGGGCTGACTTCGATGCGGTCGATGCCGGCATCGGCGAGTCGCATCATCGATGCCGCAACCTTGCCGGGTGCTCCGTAGAACCCGCCGAGGAACGAGTCGCCGAGCAGTGACTCGACGCCCTTGGAGCGTTCGTCTTCACCCGCCGAACAGAGAATGAAAACGCTGAGCGGAACCGTGGGGTTCACCTCACGAATCTGTTTCACGAGATCGTGAAGATGCGATTCGGGAACACTCGCCATCGCGGGTAGGTTCACCGCACCGTCGCGGGTGATGTTCGAGATCAACTTCACCTCGACGCGGTCGGCAATCGGGGCGATGTTCCTGATCGTGCGCGGCCCACCGAGCGAGCACACGAGGGGGGGCGCACCTTCGGCCGGAATCGGCCCGAGGCGGGGCACGTCGATGTCGTAGTACTTGCCCTCGAATTTGCATGCGCCGGTGTCGAAGAACTGGCGGACGATCTTTGCGGCTTCGATGAACCGCTCGGCACGGACCGCGGGCTCGGGGTAGTCGATGTCGGCTCCGAGCGCTTCGGCCTTTTCCCAACCCGCACCGAGGCCTGCCTCGAATCGGCCGTGCGAGATGCGCTGCATCTGCAGCGAGGCCTGTGCAAATTCAACCGGCGAGCGGAAGAGGTTGTTGGCGAACGATGTGGTGAGCTTCGCCTTCGTGGTGGCCGATGCCATGGCGGCAAGTGTCACCCACACGTGGGGGTACGTCTTCGTGGGGCTGAAGAAGTGATCGGCGCAACCGAGGACGTGCCATCCCTCGCTTTCGCGCAGTTGTGCCCATTCGACGGGGTCGAGTTCGGCGTCCATCAAATTGGCGATGAATTCCATTGGTTCACCCTATTCTTTCCACGTGCACCCTTTCCTCGTTGCGGCGACCGACTCGCTCGACGCCGCCGTCTCCGACATTGGTCGTCTCGTGTCCGTAGAGTCACCGTCGCGCGACGCCGCACGCGTGGCGGAAAGTGCGCGTTGTGTTGCGGATCTCATCGAGCGCGAAACGGGCCTGGTCGCGGAACTCATCGATTCGCCCGCCGGCCCGCACGTGGTGGTGCGGTCGTCTGCGCGACCGGCAGTGTTGTTCCTCGGCCACCACGACACGGTGCACCAGGTGGGTGCGCTCGAACAGCGGCCCTTCACCAACGACGCCGGCGTGTTGCGCGGGCCCGGTGTGTTCGACATGAAGGCCGGCATCGTGCAAGCGGTGCATGCAACGCGAATTCTGCGCGAGTCGGGGGTCGACACTTCCCGCGTTGCGATGTTGTTCACCGCCGATGAAGAGGTTGGTTCGAAGACCAGTCGGGGTCTCATCGAAGAAATGGCGCGCGGCGTCGATGCCGTGCTCGTTCTCGAGCCGAGCGCCGATGGTGGTGCGCTGAAGGTTGCGCGCAAGGGCACCGGCACGTTCGAGGTCTCGATCGAGGGTCGTGCCTCGCACGCCGGCCTCGAACCCGAAAAGGGAATCAATGCACTCGTCGAATTGGCCCACCAGGTGCAGGCCATCAACGGTTTCGGCAAGCCCGAGCTCGGAACGACCGTGACGCCGACGGTTGCCAGCGCGGGGACAACCGACAACACCGTTCCCGATCGTGCGTCGATTCTCGTCGATGCGCGCGTCGTGGTGCCCGAGGAAAAAGCCCGCGTCGAGTCGTTGATGAACTCATTGCGGCCCGTCGTCGACGGAGCGAAGATCACCGTGTCGGGCAGCCTTCACCGGCCGCCGATGCACGAATCGATGTCGGCGGATCTGTTTGCGCTCGCCTGCGAGGTAGCGCGCGACATCGACGGTCGCGAGATCGACGGTGTCTCGGTGGGCGGCGGGTCCGATGGGAACTTCACCGCTGCGATCGGCGTAAAGACGCTCGACGGTCTTGGTGCGGTGGGTGGTGGCGCGCACGGGGTGAATGAGCACGTGATCGTCGAGACGATTCCGTTCCGCACCGCACTCGTCGCGGGTATCGCGGCACGCGTCATCGCCGGCTGATCAGTCGTCGGTGCCACCGAGCGCGAGCAGTCCGCCCGCGCCGAGCGTGCCGGTTTTGCGGTAAACGTCGAGTTTTTCGCGGCTGTCGTCGATGTCGAGATTGCGCATCGTCAACTGTCCGATGCGATCGAGCGGACCGAATGCGGCGTCCTCGACGCGTTCCATGCTCAGTCGCTCGGGTGCGTAGGTGAGGTGGGGGCCGCTGGTGTCGACGATCGTGTAGTCGTCGCCGCGACGCAGCCTGACGGTCACCTTGCCCGTGACCGCACTACCGACCCAGCGCATCAGGGGATCACGCAACATGAGTGCCTGTGGGTCGAACCAACGTCCCTCGTAGAGCAGGCGTCCGAGCCGGCGTCCCATCGTGCGGTAATTCTCGATCGTGTTCTCGTTGTGAATGCCGCTGACCAGGCGTTCGTAGGCGATGTGCAGCAGCGCGAGCGCCGGTGCCTCGTAGATGCCGCGGCTCTTTGCCTCAATGATGCGGTTTTCGATCTGGTCGGACATCCCGAGGCCGTGTCGGCCACCGATCTTGTTCGCCTCGTTGACGAGGTCGACCTGCGAGGCGAACTGTTTGCCGTTGATCGCAACCGGCCAGCCTTCGACGAATTCGACGCTGACGGTTTCCTCGGCGATGGTGACGTCGGACTTCCAGTGCGCGACACCCATGATGGGTTCGACGAGGTCCATGCCGTTGTTCAATTCCTCGAGCAATTTTGCTTCGTGCGTTGCACCCCAGATGTTGGCGTCGGTCGAGTAGGCCTTTTCCTTGCTCGCGCGGTACGGCAGTTTGCGCGTGGTGAGGAATTCGCTCATCTCGCTGCGGCCGCCGAGTTCGGTGACGAACGTCGGGTCGAGCCAGGGCTTGTAGATGCGCAGCGACGGGTTCACCATCAAGCCGTAGCGGTAGAAGCGCTCGATGTCGTTGCCCTTGTACGTGCTGCCGTCGCCCCAGATGTCGACCTTGTCGGATTGCATGGCGCGTACGAGAAGGGTTCCGGTGACCGCGCGGCCGAGCGGCGTGGTGTTGAAGTAGGTCTTGCCGGCCGTGGTGATGTGGAAGGCGCCGCACTGCAGGGCAATGAGGCCTTCGCGCACGAGTTCCTCGCGGCAGTCGACGAGTCGGGCGGCCTCGGCGCCGTACTGCAGCGCACGGTCGGGAATCTGGTCGAGTTCGGGCTCGTCGGGCTGGCCGAGGTCGGCCGTGTAGCAGTAGGGAAGCGCACCGCGTTCGCGCATCCAGGCGACGGCGGCAGAGGTGTCGAGACCGCCGGAGAACGCGATACCCACGCGCTCGCCCGAAGGGAGAGACGTGAGGACCTTGCTGCGTGACGCTTCGGACATGGCGCATACGGTACCGACCGCACGCACCCGTTCAGGGATTCAATTTGCCCGTCAGGGCTTTTGGAACCACCGGTTCATGAGCATGTGCACGTGGCGAATCTTGGTCTCCTGATAGTTCGCCAGCGTGACGCCCGGCTTCGTCATTGCCTTCAGGCCGCGTTGGACCTTCGGAAGGTTGAAGGTGTCCTGGTTGAAGACGCGCGCGAGGTTGCCCAGCTCGGGCGCCTCGGCCCAGTCGTCGTCGACACCCAGCCAGTGGATCTGCGCCGCCGGCGGCTTGGGTTTCGACTCGTCGTACGGCTCGAGGTACATGCACTCCATGATCGACATGTCGTGACGGTCCTCGTACGGACGGAAGCGGTAGCAAATACGGTTGAACGCACCCCACGGATGGAAGTTCGGAAACAGTGTGTAATAGATGCTGTCGCTGAATTCGGCGTCGCTGAACTCGTCGGCCTTGTCGCCGTAGACTTCTTGCATGGTCGCGCGACCGCCGTTGCCGAACATCTGTCGCGCGGTCACGCCGGGCGGCAGAACAACCGACGGTTCCTCGTCGAGACGCTTGTCGGCCACCGCGTCGAACATTTCTTGTTGGGTGGGCACGAACTTGATGTGCGGGCTCGGTGTGCCATTCGGCGTGATCGCCCGCGAGTAGTTGCCCTTCCAGTCGTACTGCGAGTTCGCATCACCGATGCTCGACAGAAGTTGCGGGTGGGTGGCAACCACGTGGAACGCCTCGCTGAATGCATCTTGGACGACCTTCCAGTTCGTCGGGAAGATCTTGGCGACGTGCACGCTCTTGTAGCGCTTCTCGAGCGGCCAACGTTCGAAATGCCACGGGAAGTCGCCGAGGAACGATTCGAGCGACTCGGCATTCAGGTCCATGTTGATGAACACGAATCCACCCCACGTGCCGACCTTGACCTCGGGCAGGTTCCATTCGTCCTTTTCGACGTGCGGGAAGTCCCACTCGCACGGCACCTGTTTCAGCGAGCCGTCGATGTTCCAACAAAAGCCATGGAATGGGCAGCGAAGTTCGTTGGCGGGTCCGTCGAACTCGCGCAGCAGACGTCCGCGGTGAAGGCACACGTTGTGGAAGGCCTTCACGGTGTCGGGCGCGGTGCGAACGACGAGGATCGAGTTTTCACAGATGTCGTAGCGCAACGTGTCGCCAACGTTCGGAATGTCTTCCTCGCGACAGGCCATTTGCCAAACACGCTTCCAGATCTTTTCCTTCTCGAGTTCGTGCCATTCACGACTGGTGTAGGCGGTGACCGGAATGTCGGCGTCGCCCATGAACTCCCAGTTGACCCAACGCAGAACTTCGGGCACCGGCCGCGAGTCGTTCTTGTGCAGGTCCTGGTAGGAGAGTCCGGGTGAGCGGGCCTCGCCGGGTGCAGGTGAAGTCATTGTCATTTCGTCGCCCCTTCCTTTGCCAGCCGTTGCGCTGCGACGGCCCGTTGGTTTCTTGCCATGTTCGGGTCGACCGACACCTGGCGACCCCCGATCCACACGCACAGGTGCGGATCGCACTGCTTGATGTCACCGTTCAGGTAGACGCCGTCCTTGGTGAACTCACCGGCCTGACCGTCTTTTTGAACAAGGATGGTGCCCGCTTCGGTCAGGTCATATGTCGCCCCCGACAGCGGATGTTTGATCCCTCGCATTTTCGTTCCCCCGAATCTCGAATGCGTTGCTGCGCGAGAGATTAGCGGTGTGCGGTGCGCCCCGCCAGAGCCGCAACGGAGGCGACGAACGCGGATGCGGAGGCTGCAACGGCAACAAGGGCCGAGCCCGGAGCCGCTGCAAGGTCGGCCACAGCGCTGACGCCAAGCCCGACGGCGACCATTGCGGAGATGAAAGGTGACCGCGGTGCGCGTCGCAGGGCGATGACGAAAGCCACGAGCATCGCGAGATAGACGACCGCGGCACCGATGATCGGTGTCGCATCCCCGGCAATGCCGTGGTTGTCGACCCACCACAGTGGTTTGCCCGTGCGCCTGCTTGCCACCGAGACGAAACCGTGTGCCAACGCGACCAAAACCCACGTGGCCGCGAGGATGCGGGACCAAAGTGCGGACATTCGGGCGCATACTACGCCGAATGAGCCGGTTGTAACCTGACGACTGCATGGCGAACTTCGAGAAGATGACCGTCTTTTTCCCGATGTGGAACGAAGAGGCGTACATCGAGCGTGCCCTGTCCGCGGGTCGTGAACTCTGCGAAGAGCTCGTGCGCATGGGCGAGATCGAGACATACGAGTTGCTGATCATCGACGATGCCTCGACCGACTCCACGCCCGAACTCGCCGACAAGTACGCGGCCGAAGACTCTCGGGTACGGGTCGTGCACCACCCGGTCAACCGCAAACTCGGTGGGTCGATGAAGACCGGTTTTGGGAATGCGACCGGTGACCTCATTCTCTACACCGATGCCGATCTGCCCTTCGACATGCTCGAAGCCCGCAAGGCGGTGAGACTCATGCGTTACTACGAGGCCGACATCGTCAGCGCGTACCGCTTCGACCGCACGGGCGAGGGCTACGTCCGCACCGTCTATTCTGCTTTCTACAACGGCCTGGTGCGGGTGCTGTTCGGTGTGAAGATGCGCGACATCAACTTTGCGTTCAAGTTGTGCAGGGGTTCATTGCTGCGCGGAATGGAGCTGAAAAGTGAAGGCTCGTTCATCGAC
>JBJTYJ010000227.1:0-7022 GCA_046082705.1 Actinomycetota bacterium
CCCCGAACGAGCCTGATCGTGACGTCACGTGCAACGGCGACAACACGGAATCCCGTTTCACTTCACGGCGGCAAAATGACGTGACAGTGCCTCGACGGCAAGGCCGTAGCCCACGCCGCCGAAACCGGTCACGGTGCCGATTGCAACGGGCGCCACCACGCTGGTGTGACGCCACGATTCACGCTTCAGCGGCTGAGAAAGATGCACTTCGACGACTGGACCCTCGTAGGCCGCAAGCGCATCGTGGATGGCCCACGAATAGTGCGTGAACGCGCCGGGGTTGATGATGATCGCATCGGTGGTTCCGCGCCCCGCATGAATGGCGGTGACCAGTTCGGCCTCACTGTTCGACTGCAGATGCGTGACGCTCCATCCGAGGTCGGCACATACAGCCTCGACCGTGGTGACGTGATCGGCGAGCGTCGCCGTTCCGTACACGGCTGGTTCACGCGTACCGAGAAGGTTCAGGTTCGGGCCGTTCAGAAGAAGAATGCGTCGCGCGGCCATGCGGTCACCGTACCCCAGCGGCCAGCGCGAGCGATTCCAACACGTGCGCCGGATCCACACCGGACACGGTCGCGAGGCCGTTGAGTCCGTCGAGGATGAAGACGAGACCCGCGGTGGCCTTCTTGTCGCGACCCATTGCTACCAACAAAGCATCGTGGTCGAGGCCCGCAGGCAACTGCGACTGCAGGCCGTAGGCATCGAGCACGCGATAGTGCGCTTCGACACGCGAATCGTCGATGCGGCCCATGAGACGTGCAAGGTGCGCGGCACACACGATGCCGATGGCAACGGCCTCGCCGTGTGCAAGGTGGTGACCCGTCACGGTTTCGATCGCATGACCGAAGGTGTGGCCGTAGTTCAGCAAGGCTCGACGGCCACCCTCGCGCTCGTCTTGGGCAACGATGTCGGCCTTGATCTGAACGCACCGTGCAATGCGCTCGTCGGTGGGCATCGCCAACAGATCGTCACCGGTGAGGAAGTGATACTTCGCAACCTCACCCCACCCGCAGCGCAGTTCACGCTCGGGCAGTGTGGCCAACCAATTCGTGTCGCAGATGACGCCCGTTGGTTGCCAGAACGCACCCACCAGGTTCTTGCCCTCGGGCAGGTTCACGCCGGTCTTGCCGCCAATCGCCGCATCGACCATGGCGAGCAGCGTCGTAGCGACGTGCACAACGCGTGTTCCGCGGTGCCACGAGGCCGCCGCGAAACCGGCCACGTCGGTGACGAGACCGCCACCGACACCGATAACGAGATCGTTGCGGGTGAGTCCGAATTGGGCGAACTGACGAGACAGGTCTTCGATCGTGGCGAGCGTCTTTGAGTGCTCACCATCGCCGATGTGCACGAGATGGGTCGGCAGGTCGATCTCAGGAATCGACGGCACGCCAACCTGCGACACGATGACCGCACGCTTGACGTCGGCCGGGATCATGGAACCCAATTGACTGATCGCCCCGGCACCGACGGCGACGTCGTAGGACCGCTTGCCCAGCGCAACGCGCACGCGTCGCCCACCGGCCGGTGTGGAGGCTTGCGGTACGGCGTTCATGACCTCACGAACAATACGTGTCACCGGCTTTCCGTCGGTGTCGATTTTGACGTCGCTCACCTCTTCGTAGAACCCGCGACGTCGGTCGAGAAGTCGCGCGAGGTTCGCTTCGCGGTCGCCAGCGAGAAGCGGCCGGTTGTTCGAGCGTCCGGTGCGCTCGGCCATGGTGGCAATGGTGGCCGACAGCCACACGACCCTCGCCCCCGCTTGTGGCAGATGCAAAAGGGCCTCACGGCACTTGCCGGTTTCGACCACGCCACCGCCCGTGGCGATGACCGCAGGCACGGTCGATGCAAGCACCGAATCGAGCGTGCGCCGTTCAATCTCACGGAACCCGGATTCGCCATCGGTGGCGAAGATGTCTGCGATGGTTCGACGCTCGTTCGATTCGATGACGGAGTCAGTGTCGACGAAGGGCCTCTTCATTTCGCGTGCCAACGCGCGGCCAACCGACGACTTTCCCACCCCCATCAGACCGACCAGCACGATGTGCGGTGCGGCCATGGCTACAAAGTCCCGAGGAAGGATGCGCAGTTGCGGGTGAACTCGGTCACCGAGTCGCCGCCGAACTTGCGCTGAGCTTCGGCCGCGAGGACGAGTGCCACCATCGTTTCAGCAACGACACCCATCGCCGGCACCGCAGTCACATCGGTGCGCTCTTTGAAGCTGACCGTCGACTCTTTCGTGACGACATCGACCGTCGCAAGGGTCGGACGGTTGAGCGTCGCGAGTGGCTTCATTGCCGCACGCACGATGACGGGTTCACCCGTGGTCATTCCGCCTTCGGTGCCGCCGGCAAGCGCCGAGAGACGACGGTACGACTGGGTGGCTTCGTCCCATTTGATCGGGTCGTGGGCCTGACTGCCGCGTCGGCCGGCAACCTCGAAACCGTCGCCAATCTCGACACCCTTCACGGCCTGGATGCTCATGATCGCCTGCGCGAGATTTGCATCGATCTTGCGGTCCCAGTGGACGTGGCTACCGAGCCCGACGGGAACCCCGTACGCAATCACCTCGACGATGCCCCCGAGGCTGTCTCCTTCGCGTGCAGCGTCTTCGACGGCCTTCACCATTGCTGCCTCGGATGCCGGGTCGAAGCACCGCACCGGGCTTTCGTCGATGCGAGCAAGGTCGGCGGCCGTTGGGCGCGAGGCGAGCGACGTGCGCGCATCTCCCATCTGGATGACGTGCGAGATGACATCGACCCCGATGGTGCGCAAAAGCGATTTGGCCAGTGCACCAGCTGCGACACGTGCGGCGGTTTCACGCGCACTCGCGCGCTCGAGAACGTCGCGCGCGTCGTCGAACCCGTACTTCTGCATGCCGGCAAGGTCGGCGTGGCCGGGCCGTGGCTGGGTCAGCGGATCTTCCGTCTTGCCCGGCGCTGGCGACATTTCCTTGTGCCACTTGTCGCTGCGGAACCATTCGGTGTTCTTGATTTCGATGGCGACCGGCGAGCCGAGGGTGCGACCGTGGCGAATACCGCCGAGGAGAAGAATCTCGTCGACCTCGAAACGCTGTCGCGGACCGCGCCCGAAGCCCAGTCGACGCCGGCCGAGCTCGGCCTGGATGCCAGCCTCGGTGACCTGCAGACCGGCGGGCAAACCCTCGACGATGACGACGAGGGCCTGACCATGCGATTCACCGGCGGTGAGGTAGCGCAACACGGTGAGAAGGCTATCGGCGGCGGCGCGCCAGTTCGTGTTCCGCAGCGGCGCGCATGACCTGCGGGTCGGGGACCACGCCCGTCCACAGGCGTTGCTGTTCGACGGCTTGGTGCACGAGCATCCACAGTCCGTCGACGCACGTCGCCCCAACGTTGCGCGCAGTCCTCAACAAAGACGTCTCAAGGGGTTGGTACACCGCATCGAGTACCGCGTGGTGCGGCCGCACGAGCGAGGAGTCGAACGCGACGTCGGTGCTGTCACCCATGCCGGCGGGGGTGGTGTGGACGATGATCTCGGCGTTCGGGACGTCATTTGCGTCCGCAACACGGGCGACACCTGGCGCCAATCCAGCGGCGGATGCCGCCCGCTCACGCGTTCGATTCACCACGCCGATCGAGGCAGCACCGGCCTGCGCAAGGCCGACGATGCACGCGCGTGCCGTTGCCCCCGCCCCGACAACGATGCACTTGGCACCGTGTGGGTCGCGACCTGCGGTGCGCAGTGCTCCGACACAGCCGGCGCCGTCGGTGCTTTCACCGCGCATGCGGCCGTTCTCGAGAGGTATGAGGGTGTTGAGCGAACCGAGCGCCACGGCCGACCCACCCACTTCGTCGCACAGCGACATTGCAGCTTCCTTGTACGGCATCGTCACCGATGCCCCCATGAAGCCGATCGCACCCAACGTTTCAATCGTCGCGGCCAGTGCCGACTCTTCGATGTCGAGGGCGACATAAACGGCGTCGACCCCCGAGGCAGCGAACGCTGCGTTGTGAATGGCCGGCGACAGGCTGTGCCGCGCGGGTCGTCCGACGACGCAGGCGACACGGGTGGTTGCGGTGATCATCCGATGAGCCCCGCTGCCCGAGCGGCCTCGACGTTTGCCTCGTGCTGCGCGAGGGTCGCTGCGAACACATGCCCACCCTCTTTGTCGGCAATGACGTAGTAGATGTACTCACAGCGCTGTGCCTTCTTCAGGTCCTTGCAAATGGGGTCGGAAAGCGGCGGGTTCGGTGCGGGGTTGAGGGCAGCCCGAATCGAGGCGCGTCCCGGATTTGCAATCGGCGTCGCCGGAAGACCTTTTCGTGTGTATGTGTTGTACGGCGAATCGATTTGTACGAGTTCGGCGATCGAGAGGTCATCGGGCTGTCCGTAGCGCAACGTGGCGTCGATCTGCAGCAGCATGTCACGACGCAAACGGTTGTAGATCACCCTGGCAATCTTTGCGCGGTCCTCGGGAACCTTTGCCTCGCGTTCGATCATCGACGCGATGACGAGAACCTCGTAGGGCGAGTAGCCGACATTTTCTTCGGACTCGTCGAGGCCCTCCTGGCGACCGACGCGTTCCATCAAACTCGTCATGCGATCGATGACCCTCGCCGCCGAATCGTCGCCCGAGATTTGGTACGTGTCGGGAAACAGAAGACCTTCGAGTGCCACGGGTCCCGTCGGCGGACTCACAGGGCCGAAGTCGGAAGTCACGACACCCGCCGCAGTCTGCTGGACAAACGTCGCTGCATCGAGGCGCGGAACTTTTTCTGCCAATCGTGCCGCGATCTGTTCGATCGTGTAGCCCTCGGGGAACGTGACATTGACGAACGTCTGCGCCGGCGGCGTGTTCAACACGCCCATGATGTCGCCCATGTGGTCGCGCGGCATGACTTGGTAGTACCCGGGAACGAAATCGATACCGCCGTTGCGGCCCACGTACCAGCGAAACACGCGGGCCGATGTGATGACACCCAAGACTTCGAGACGCCGAGAAACGGCGTCGAGCGTGTCGTCCTCATTAATCGCGAAGTTCACGGCAGTCGTTGCCTCACCCGACGGGTTCACCTGACGCAGGTACCACCAGCCGACCGATGCGACGGCAACAACGACTGCGAACACCACGGCAAGGACCCCACGCACCACCCATTTGTTCGGACGCGGGAAACGACGCTGCTCCACGAGGTCATCGTCGACCGCCGCTTCGACATGATCCCAGGGGTCGTCGACCCAGCCGTCCGCCTCTTCGGCGCTTCGGCCACTTTCGTCGCCAATGCTCCGCAACGGACCGAATGGATCGGACATCTAACGGTTGGCTTGTCGGTCGATCCAGGACTGCAGCATCACTGCAGCTGCCACTTTGTCGACAACACGACGGCGCGCGTCGGCGCGCATCTTCGCCTCCATCAACGCCCGTTCCGCGGAAACCGTCGTGAGGCGCTCGTCGTAGGTCTCGACCGGCACGCCCACCACGGTAGCCAGCCGCCCAACCTCGGCGACGGCAGATTTCGCGGCGCGGCCCATGGTGCCATCGAGCGACAGCGGCAGACCCACCACGATTCGTTCGCACTCCTCTTCGACGACGAGCTTCGCAATCGCCTCGTGGTCGCGGTGTTCACTTCCGCTGCGCTGCAGAACGCTGAACGGCGACGCGATGAGTCCGCTGCGGTCGCTGACTGCAATACCGATGCGCTTCGAGCCGAGATCAAGACCGAGCACCCGGCCGACTCCCGTTCGTCCGGTGTTGTCAGCCAAGTGCTGCGCCAACCGCCTCGGCGGCCAATCGGAGTGCCTCGGGAAGACCATCGGGGTTCTTTCCGCCGGCACTGGCGATGTCACCCTTGCCCCCGCCACCACCGCCAACGGCTTTTGCTGCGGCGGCAATGAGAGGCCCGGCGCCACCGGCGGTTCCCACCGCCGTTGCAGAGACGATCGCGACTCCACCGGTATCGGTTATGCCGGCCAACACCACGGCCCGCACACCGTCGACCGCACGTACGGCGATGGCGAGGTCGCGCAATTCACCGGGCGACAAACCGTCGACGCGCTGTACGACACCGCCCTCCGCCGTTGCGGATTCGGCGATCTCTCCGGCCCTGGTCGCGGCGACCCTGGCACGCAACGCCTTGATTTCGTCGTTCGCTTGTTTCAGTTCATCTATCTTTCGCACGACGGCGTTCTCGAGGCCGTCGGCCGTGCCACCCAGCAATTCGGCGACACGTGTCATCGTTCGGGCCTGGTCCTGCATGTGGGCCACCGAGGACTCGCCCACCACCGCCTCGATGCGCCGCAGGTTCGAACCGATCGAACTTTCACCAACGATCTTGATCGCGCCGATGTCCCCCGTCGCCAACACGTGCGTACCACCACACAGTTCGAATGAACTGCCCGCACGCAACACCCGCACGGTGTCTCCGTACTTGTCACCGAAGAATGCAATCGCACCGTCTGCCGTGGCCTCGTCTTTCGACGTCTCATAGGCCTGTACCGCAACGTTCGTCAGGACTTCCCGGTTGGCGAGACGTTCGACCTCGACCAGTTCGTCGTCGGACACGGCGGCAAAGTGGCTGAAGTCGAAGCGCAGTCGATCGGGCTCGACCAACGACCCGGCCTGTTTCACGTGCTCGCCGAGAACGAAGCGCAACGCCCAATGCAAAACGTGGGTCGCCGTGTGGTGACGGCGGATGTGTGAACGGCGCACGTTGTCGATGGACGCGGTGACCACGTCGCCCACCCGTGCGATTCCCCGTACGGGGCGACACACGTGACGGCGAAGACCCGGCAAGGCGAAGGTGGTGTCGATCACGTGAAGTTCTAGAGAGTCGGATCGCAGCGTGCCCGTGTCGCCGACCTGTCCACCGCTTTCGGCATAGAACGGTGTGACATCGAGGAACACCTCGACGGTCCCGTCTTCGTCGCCGTCGACCACTGCGACGATCTTGGCGACGTTCTCGGCATCTGTGTAGCCCGTGAAAGTGGAGAGCCCTGCGTCGTCGAGGATCGTGCGGTAGACGGCCAACTTCTCGTCGGAC
>JBJTYJ010000228.1:0-15640 GCA_046082705.1 Actinomycetota bacterium
CGCCGTCAAGCGGGCCTACGACATCAGTCGTCGCTTGCCACCGGAAATCCTGACGGTCGGAGTGTTCCGCGACGAGCATCCGAGTCGGGTCATCGACCTCGTCCACGAGGCAGGTCTGAAGGCGGCCCAGTTGCATGGTCATGAATCTGCAGCCGACGTCGCTGCCGTCAGCGCGAGCGTCCGATTCGTCATCAAGGCCGTCGTCGCCGGGTCAACCGATGCGCGTCACGCCGACAAATTCGGCACGGGTCTCGTGCTGCTCGACGCGCCTGCACCCGGTTCGGGAAAGGTTTTCGATTGGTCGCTCGCCGGTGACGTGGCACTCGGGCCGCGCATCATCCTTGCGGGCGGCTTGACGCCGACGAACGTGGCCGCCGCAATCAGCCAAACGCGCCCATGGGGTGTCGACGTGTCGAGTGGCGTGGAGAGCGAGCCCGGAAAAAAGGATCCGCGGCTCGTGCGTGCTTTCATTGCCGCCGCACGGGCGGCGGCCCCGACTCCTTACATCGGTCCCGACGAAATGCCCTACGACTGGCAGGACGACCTCTAGCCCACCGCGATGTGCGGTCGAAATTCACGCAAAACGAATCGTGTGGTGTAGGGCATGCCTGCGAGACTGACGCCCATGAGCGTGATGGTTGAACCCGACGGGTCGGGTCGCTTCGGTCAATTTGGTGGTCGTTTCGTGCCCGAAACTTTGGTGCCCGCCTGCCAAGAGCTGGAAGTCGGCTTCCGCGAGGCGTGGGATGACCCGGCTTTTCGCACCGAGCTCGATCACCTGTTGCGCACGTACGCGGGTCGGCCATCGATTCTCACCGAATGCAACAACCTCGGGCGTCAACTCGGCATTCGTCTGCTGTTGAAGAGGGAAGACCTCAACCACACGGGTTCACACAAGATCAACAACGTTCTCGGGCAGGCGTTGCTGGCAAAGCGAATGGGTAAGAAGCGCATCGTGGCGGAAACCGGAGCGGGCCAGCACGGTGTGGCCTCGGCGACGGCCGCGGCGCTGTTGGGCCTTGAGTGCAAGGTGTACATGGGCGCCGTCGACATGGAGCGACAGGCCTTGAACGTCTTTCGGATGAGGCTCCTCGGGGCAGAGGTCGAGCCGGCAACGTCGGGCAGCCGCACACTGAAAGATGCCGTCAACGAGGCGATGCGCGACTGGGTCGCCACCGTTGAGACGACGCACTATTGCCTCGGCTCGGTGATGGGGCCGCACCCGTATCCGTGGATGGTGCGGCAGTTCCACCGGGTGATCGGTGACGAGGCCCGCGAACAATGTCGCGCCGCCACCGGCGCCGACCCCGATGTCGTCGTTGCCTGTGTCGGCGGTGGATCGAACGCGATCGGCATTTTCTCCGGTTTCATTGACACGAAGGCTCGTCTCGTGGGCGTCGAACCCGCGGGCGGTGCAGCCGTCGGGCGCGGTGTGCCGGGCGTGGTGCACGGTATGAAGAGCTACCTCATGCAGGATGAACACGGCCAGGTTCAAGAGGCCCACTCGATCAGTGCGGGTCTGGACTATCCGGGTGTCGGTCCCGAGCATTCGTACCTTTCCGAAATCGGGCGCGCTGAGTATCCGTCGGTGACCGACGACGAAGTGATTGGTGGGTTCAGTCTTCTCGCGAAAACCGAGGGCATCATTCCCGCGCTGGAATGTGCACACGCTCTGGCATGGATCGCGCGTGAAGCCCCGAACATGGCCGGCCAGACCGTTCTCATGAACCTTTCGGGTCGGGGTGACAAGGACGTCGCCCAGATGATGGACATCCTCGGATGACGGGACTCGAGTCCCACCTTCGCGCGCGCAAGGCAGAAGGTCGCAAGCTTTTGATTCCCTATGTCACGGGTGGTCTTGCAAACTGGAAAGAAGGCATTCGTGCCGCCGTTGCCGCGGGTGCCGATGCCGTGGAAGTTGGCATCCCGTTCTCCGACCCTGTGATGGATGGTCCCGTCATCCAAGAGGCATCGCAGAGAGCCCTCAACGCAGGAGCGACTCCGCCGGCGATCCTTGCGGAGATTCCGACCCTCGACGTCCAGGTGCCGATCGTCGTGATGCTCTACTACAACACCGTTTTTCGCACAGGACACGAACGATTCGCGTCGATGTGCCGTCAGAACGGCGTGGCCGGTGCAATCGTTCCCGATCTTCCCCTGGAAGAAGCGACGGGTTGGTGTGCAGCGGCCGACGCGGCAGGTGTCGAAACGGTGATGCTCGCCGCGCCGACCGCGCCCGATGAGCGGCTGCCCCGCATCGCAGCCCGTGCACGCGGTTTCGTCTATGCGGTTGGCCTGTTGGGAATCACGGGTGAACGTGATGCATTGGCGAACACCGCGACGGCGATTGCCGGCCGCGTCAAGACCGTGACCGATCTTCCCGTTCTCATCGGAGTGGGCGTGTCGAATGCGCAACAGGCAAAGGAAGCCTGTCGAGTGGCGGATGGTGTCATTCAAGGTGCTTCGGTCGTGCGTCGCTTGATGGAGGATGGACCCGATGCGGTGGGTTCGTACATCGCCGAAGTGCGTGCCGCAATCGACGCGAACTAGTTTTCGGTCATGCTGAAAGCCGGCGACAAAGCCCCTGCAATCGTCCTGCTCGACCAAAACGGCAAGACGGTGGACCTTGCAAAGTTCGCGAAGAAGAAAGTGCTCGTGTACTTCTACCCGAAGGCCGACACGCCGGGCTGCACGGCCCAGTCGTGTGGTTTGCGCGACATCAAGGATCAGATCGGTCGCACGGTCATCATCGGTATCAGCCCCGACAAGCCCGAGAAGCAGAAGAAGTTCGACGACAAGTACGAACTCGGCTTCACACTTCTCGCGGATACCGAGAACAAGGTGGCCAAGGCCTACAAGGTGTGGAAGAAGAAGAGCATGTACGGCCGCGAGTACATGGGTATCGAACGCTCCGCGTTTCTCATCGGCTCCGACGGCGTCATTCTCGAGGCGTGGTACAAGGTTTCGCCGAAGGACACACCTGCGAATCTGCTGAAAGCCCTGGGAAAGTAGGCAAGGACCATGTCGTTTCGCACGCCCGCGGACGTTCTGCCGCACCGGCCACCATTCCTGTTCATCGACGAGGTGACCCATCTCATCGACGGAACGTCGGCGCGTGGTTCGTGGCGCCTGACCGGTGATGAATGGTTCTTCCCGGGTCACTTCCCCGGGCGGCCGACTTTGCCCGGTGTGTTGATGTGCGAGGCCATCGCGCAGTTGGGCGCATACGTCGTTCTGGCCGACCCGAAGATGGCGGGAAAGTTGCCCTTGTTCGGCGGACTCGACTCTGCGCGATTCCGTCGTCAGGTCGTCCCGGGCGACATCCTCACACTGGAGGTGACCCTCGGACGCATGTCCTCGCGGGCGGGCAAGGGCAGCGGACGAGCACTGGTCGGCGATGCGGTTGCTTGCGAGTGCGACCTGATGTTCGTTCTCGTCGACGCCTGATCTCGTCAGCCAACCGGGCCGATGATGATCGACCCGTTGTGGCCACCGAAGCCGAAGTTGTTCGACATCGTGGGGCCGGGCGTCCATGAGCGGGGAGACCCGACGACGAGGTCGATGTCGAGCTCGGGGTCGAGGGCCGCCGTGCCTGCCGTCGGCGGAATGAGTTTCTTCGCGAACGACATCAACACTGCAGCGGCCTCGAGTGCGCCCGCGGCACCGAGAGCATGTCCGGTGACACCCTTCGTCGAAGTGACCGCCGGGCGGTTGCTACCAAACACCTCTTTCATGGCCTGCGCTTCGGCAGCATCGTTGAGCGGTGTCGAAGTTCCGTGGGCGTTCACATGTGCGATGTCGGCGGGGGACAGCTCGGCATCTTCGAGTGCAAGACGCATGCAGGCCTGTGCTCCGACACCTCCGGGTGAAGGCGCCGTGATGTGGTGGGCGTCGGCATTGCTCGCCGCGCCGAGGATTTCTCCGAGGATCGTGGCGCCGCGTGCGACTGCATGATCCCAGCGTTCGAGGATGAGCACCGCCGAACCTTCGCCCATGACGAAACCATCACGACTTGCATCGAAAGGCTTGCTCGACCCCGTGGTCGACAGGGCGGTCATGTTGCCGAATCCGGCGAGCGACGTCGGCGTTGCCGCGGACTCTGCGCCGCCGGTGGCAACAGCGTCACAAATGCCGTATGCAACGAGTCGCGCAGCGTAGCCAATGGCGTGTGTCGATGCCGCGCAGGCTGTGCAGATGGTTTCGTTGGGCCCGCGCAGTCCGTGACGCATCGAGATGGCGGCACCTGCTGCGTTGGCCATCATCATGGGAACCAGAAACGGAGACACGCGACGAGGTCCCTTTTCGAGGAGGACCCCGACCTGTTCCTCGAGGGTGTGGAGGCCGCCGACTCCGGTGGCGAAGATAGTGCCGAATCGACCTTTGTCAGCGGTGACGTTGCCGGCCTGGGCGAACGCCTCGGCGGCAGCTGCGAGGGCGAATTGCTCGACACGATCAGCGCGACGGGCTTCCTTCGGGTTGTCGAAATAGGGCGATGGGTCCCAGTCGGCAATCTCGTTCGCCTTGGTGTCGGTGAGACCGGGTCCGAGAAGGCCCGACCAGAACGCCTCGCGCCCAAGACCGCACGGAGCAACGACGCCAAGACCGGTGATGGCCACGCGATGGGGCCCGCCTCCGGCGAAGGGGTTGCGCATCAGAGTTTGGAGACCACCAGGTCGAAGGCCTGGCCGACGGTGCGAATGTCCTTCAGTTCTTCCTCGGGTACTTCGACACCGAACTCTTCTTCGAGTGCCATGACGAGTTCGACCAGGTCGAGGCTGTCGGCATCGAGGTCGTCACCGAAGGTTGCTTCTTTCTTGACCTGCGACGCATCGACGGAGAGGACATCGACGGCGCACTTGGTGAATCTGGCGAAGAGGTCATCGCTCATGTTTGCTCCTTTGGGTGGGTGTCATCATTCTGTCAGAAATGCCGGACAGCCTCGGGGTCAGTGACCCATTGGTTGTCCATGGCGAATGGATCAGTGACCCATTCCCAGGCCACCGTCGACGGGGATGACGGCGCCCGTGATGTAGGCGGCATCGGCAGAGGCGAGAAAAGTCACGACCCCCGCAATTTCGTCGACGGATGCCATGCGGCCGAGTGGAACCGCGGTGGTGAGCTCCGCGAGGCGGTCCTCGCCCAGTGCCGCGGTCATGTCGGTTGCGACAGGGCCGGGCGCAACGACATTGACGGTGATGTTGCGGGAACCAAGTTCACGTGCGAGGGAGCGGGCGAGGCCGACGAGTCCGGCCTTCGACGCTGCATAGTTGGCCTGACCGGCCGACCCGAGCAGACCGACCACCGACGACATGAGGATGATGCGGCCGGTGCGCGCGCGCAACATCTGTTGCGATGCGCGCTTGGCAACCCGATAGGCCGCGGTGAGGTTGGCGTCGATGACCGAGGTGAAGTCGTTCTCGCTCATCCGCAGGAAGAGTCCGTCCTTCGTGATGCCGGCATTCGACACGAGAACTTCGACCTTGCCGAGTCTCCCTTCGATCTCCGCGAAGGCAGCTTCGACCGATTCCGATGAAGTGACGTCGCACTTGACGGGGAGAATCCCTGCATCGGTGAGGACGGCGGGCGGCGTGGTGGAGTTGTAGGTGACGGCCACCTTGTCGCCGTTCCCCGCGAAGCGGAGTGCGCATGCGGCGCCGATGCCCCTCGATCCACCGGTGACGAGAACGACGCGTGACACGTCACGCTCCCCAGCGAATGATTGCGCTGGCAGCGGTCATCCCCGCACCGAATCCGACGAGAAGAACGAGATCACCGGGGGAGAGTCGACCTTGGTCGGCCGCGTCGAAGAGTGCGAGTGGAATCGAGGCCGACGACGTGTTGCCCGTTTCGTGAATGCACACCGCGGCGCGATCCATCGGAACACCGAGTCGGTCGCACGCGGCCGAGATGATGCGGATGTTGGCCTGGTGCGGAACGACGAGTGCGATGTCGTCGGCTGTGACGCCGGCAATGGCCATCGATTTCTTGGCCGAGTCGACCATGATGCGGACGGCGCGACGGAAGACCTCTTTGCCGTCCATGTTGATCGTTCCGCCGATTTCACAGAAGAGAAGTTCCTCGACCGAACCGTCCGAATCGATGTCCCACCCGAGCAACTGCCCGGGGTCGTCGGTAGCTTCGAGAACGGCCGCACCGCTGCCGTCGGCGAAAAGGATCGCTGTGTTCCTGTCGCCCCAGTCGGTGACGCGGGACAGCGTGTCGGTGCCGATGAGGAGAACCTTGCGCGAACCCATTGCGATGAGGCCGTGGGCGACGACGGTGGCGTATACGAATCCGCTGCACGCCGCGTTCACATCGAACGCTCCGCACTTCAGGCCAAGACCGTGTTGCACGGTGGCGGACGTAGCCGGCACGGTGCGATCGGGTGTGGTGGTCGACAACACGAGTGCATCGATGTCGAGTGGATCGATACCAGCCATCTCGATTGCGAGCCGTCCGCTTTCGATGGACAGACCGGCGGTCGTTCCACCCACGTGTCGACGTTCGATTCCCGTGCGTTCGCGTATCCACTGATCGGAGGTCTCGACCATTGCTTCGAGGTCGTGATTCGTGAGCACCTTCGGTGGTAGCGCACGACCCCAGCCCGTGAACCGGGCACCGATGGCGTTTCCGGGGATGCGCGGCATGGTCAGTGGGTCCGCAGCCAGGCAATCGGTTGCCGGTGGGTGACGCGCTCGCCGTCGACTGCGATGTAGCTCTGCAGGATCCCGGCGAAGGCACTGCGTACCTCGGTGTCGCCGACTCGTCCCAGGAGATCACCCACGTTGATGAGGGTGCCGGCGGGATGCAGCGTGTCGGGAGAGAAGACGCCCGCGCACGGACTGACGACGAGACGCTCGGTGGCAAAGAGGTGCTCGCCCTCGAGTGGCGCCGGACCCGCAGGTGCCGCCTTGTTCACCCAGTCGATCAACTTGTCGAGTTCGTCGGGAGCGGCGACGCTGATGGTGCGAGCGCCGTCGACCGTGCGCTTTGCCATGCCCGTGAGAACACCGCCGGGACCAAGCTCCACGAAGCCGGTGACGCCCGCCTCGGCCATCGTCAGGAGGCAGTGTTTCCAGCGCACGGGACTGGAGAGTTGTGCAGAGAGGAGCGAGATCCATTCGTCGGCCGCATCGTGGGACAGAGCGTCGACGTTCGACACGACGGCAACCTCTGCGTCGCGGATGTTTGCGCCGGCGATGGCCAGGCGTAGGCGATCGCGCGCGGCTGCCATGAATGGGGTATGGAACGCGCCCGATACCTGAAGAGGCATGACCTTCTTTGCGCCGAGTTCCTTTGCGTGAACGGCGGCAGCTTCAACCCCTGCGGGGGAACCGGCGATGACGACCTGGCCCGGTGCGTTGAAGTTGGCGACCCATACATCGGCGTCTGCGCGACGACACGCCACCTCGACGTCGTCGTCGTCGAGGCCGAGAACCGCCGACATTGTTCCGGGTGACGCGGTTCCGGCTTCGTGCATTGCCGAAGCCCGCTCGGCGACGAGGGCGACGCCTTCGTCGAAGGCGAGGGCCCCGGTGGCGGTGAGGGCGGTGTATTCGCCGAGTGAGTGGCCGGCGCAGAAGCTCGGTTCGATGCCGAGGCGCTCGACGGCATCGAGCACCATCAGCGACGACACGTAGGTGGTCAACTGGGCGTTGCGGGTGTCCTTCAGCTCCTCGGCATCGGCTTCGAGGAGGAGCCTGCCAACGTCGCGGCCGGCGATCTCGGAGGCCTCGCCCACGAGTTCCCAACTCTCGTGGTCGACCCATGGCCGGCCCATGCCCGGGCGCTGGGAGCCCTGGCCGGGAAAGGTGAACGCGAGCACGGACCGAGGTTAGACCGTTGGCGGATTCGATACCGTTTTCGCTACCAGCCAGTAGCATTTCCGTTCCCATCGCGAAAGTTGTGTCGCGGCGGCCCGAGTGGCGGAATGGCAGACGCGGCGGACTCAAAATCCGCTGTCCGGAAGGGCGTGTGGGTTCGAATCCCACCTTGGGCACTGATGTTCGAAGGTAAAGGTCGGCAAGAGAATGCTCGTCAGAGAAAGGGAGGTTGGCTCTTGAATCGTCGTCTGGAACAGAACGCCGCGCGGCTTCGCGCCGCACGCGCCAAGCTCGCACTTGCTGACGAGCAGTTGGCCGCGCTCGAAGACGACGCGTCGAGCCAAGAGTTGCGCGCCATCGTGTCGGAAACACCCGACTCGGCTTTCGAATACCGCCAGGCCACCGCGCATGCGACCGCGATGCGTCGTCATCGTGACGACCTGCGCAGTGAAGTCGCCGACCTCGAAGCACGTCAGGACCAGTTGCTCGACCGACTGTCGGCGGCTCGGGGCAGCGGCGGCGTCTGATGGCCACGCGCGTCGTCATTGCCGAGGACGAGGCGATCATTCGTCTCGACCTGCGTGAGACGCTCGAAGAAGAGGGCTACGAGGTCGTTGCGGAGACCGGTCGCGGTGACAAGGCGGTGGAACTCGTGCGCGAGCACCGTCCCGATCTCGCGATTCTCGACATCAAGATGCCGGGGATCGACGGACTCGAGGCATCCCGTGCGATTTCTGCCGAGAAGTTGTGTCCGGTGGTGTTGCTGACGGCCTTCAGTCAGCGCGAAATCGTCGAGCAGGCACGAGACGCCGGTGCGCTCGCTTACATCGTCAAGCCGTTCCAGAAGTCCGATCTCGTCCCCGCCATCGAGGTCGCACTCGGGCGGTTCCGTGAGATCCAGTTGCTCGCCAACGAGGTGGGCGCGCTCGAAGAACAACTCGAGACACGCAAAGTCATCGACCGCGCCAAGGGTGTGCTCATCGACAAGGCCGGTATGTCCGAGTCCGACGCGTACGCGTTCATCCAACGCGCTGCGATGTCCGAACGCACAAAGATGCGTGACGTCGCCGAGCGAATTCTCGCCGGCAGTCTCTTGCCCTAGATTGGCGGCATGGAGCTGCCGCACCGATGAAGTGTCTGGCGCTCGACGGCAACTCGCTTGCCTACCGGGCGTTCTTCGCGTTGCCGAGCGACATGGCGACTTCGGCCGGCCAGATCACGAATGCCGTCGTCGGCTTCACGTCGATGCTCGTCAACCTTATGAAGGACCAGCAGCCCGACGCGATCATCGTCGTCTTCGATCGTCCGGAAAAGACCTTCCGTCACGAGGCGGTCCCCGAGTACAAGGCGCAGCGAGAATCGGCACCCGATGCTCTGCGCAGTCAGATGGGAATCATCCGCGAATTGCTCGATGCGCTCGGGATCGTGGCGCTCGACCTCGCCGGGTTCGAGGGCGACGATATCATCGCGACGCTGGCCCGGAAGTGTCGCATCGCGGGGGATGACATCGTCATCGTGACGGGAGACCGCGACAGCTACCAACTGGTGAGTGACCCGCTCGTGAAGGTTCTCTACAACAAGCGCGGCGTCAGTGACTATTCCCTCTACGACGAAGCGGGAATCCTCGAGCGCACGGGTGTCACGCCATCGCGTTACGTCGACTACGCGGCGTTGCGCGGGGACCCCAGCGACAATCTCGTCGGTGCAAACGGAGTCGGTGAGAAAACTGCCGCGAAGTTGGTGAACGAGTACCCGGATCTCACGGCGATCCTCGACTCCTTCGAGAAACAGACACCGAAGCTGAAGGCTGCGCTGGAGGAAGGGCGTGAGCGTGTTCTGCGCAATGCAGCGGTGATGGTGCTGCGGGACGATCTCGCCATCGACGTGGACCCTTCGGAGTGTCGACCACATCCCGATTGGGCCGCAACGCAAAGACTTCTCGACTTTCTCGAAATGCGCACGATGTCGAAACGTCTGCGGGAAGCGTTCGGAAAGTGGTCGGCGGAAGTTGGTGAGACCATTTCCGCCGCTCCCACTGTCTCTTCTGCTGCCTTGCTTTCGGCGGAGTTCGAGCATTGGAACGCGAAGAGCGAGAAGTCGATCATCAGTGCGATTGCGGGCGTGCCGTCGGTCGCAATCTGGGATTGCGGCGATGCAGGCGCCGTGCTGTCCATTGGTGGCGATGTCGACGGGCGATGCATTGCCTTTTCTTCCGGGAATCACGAGGCGTTGGCGCGTTGTCTCGGTGCGGCAAAGAGAATCGTGGCCCACGATGCGAAGCCGGTGTGTAGACGAATACTCGAAGCGGGACTCGCAGTCGGCAGCGTCGGTTTCGACACCGCCATCGCGGCCTACCTTCTCGATCCCGTCGACGGTGGCCACCGCATCGATCGACTCGTCGAAGCGCACCTCGACGTCGCGCTGCCCGTTGGTGCGCCCGAGTCGAACGGTGAACTTGATTTCGGTGGATCAGCCTCGGGCGATGACGGGGCGTTTGCTGCGGGTGCATCCCGCGCCCGTGCAGTGGCCGGTCTCGTCACTCCGCTCGAAGCCGCGCTCGAAACATCCGGCATGAGGTCCCTGTTCGACGATGTCGAAATGCCCCTCGTGGGCGTCCTTGCGCGGATGGAAGTTCGGGGTATCGGTGTCGACATCGCGACACTCGACGAGATCACGCGAAGCCTCACCGCCAGGGCGACCGAGCTGACGACAGCTCTCCACGGGCTCGCCGAGCGAGAGTTCAATCTGAACTCTCCGACGCAACTGCAGAAGATCCTCTTTGACGAACGCGGCCTTTCGAAGGGAAAGAAGACGAAGACGGGCTACAGCACCGATGCGGCAACGCTGGAGAAATTGCGCGACGAGTGGCCCGAATTCATCGATGCGCTGCTCGAGTACCGCGAAGTGGAGAAGCTGCGGGGAACCTACGGCGAAGGATTGCGGGCCGTCGTGGCGCGCGACGGTCGAATTCATGCCGTTTTCAACCAAACGGTGGCACGTACGGGTCGTCTCAGCAGCGAGAATCCGAACCTCCACAACATTCCGGTTCGAAGCGAGATGGGCAAGGTGTTCCGGACCGCCTTCATCGCGAGCGAGCGATGCGAACTGTTGGTCGCCGACTACAACCAGATCGAGTTGCGCTGCATCGCCCACCTTGCGGCTGATCCCGGCCTGATCGCGGCTTTCAACGCCGGCGTCGACATTCACAATGCGACTGCTTCGCGGGTGTTCGGAGTCGACGCGAAATCCGTCTCGACGGACCAGCGATCGAAGGCGAAGATGGTCTCGTACGGGTTGGCATACGGCATGGAGGCCTACGGCTTGGCGCAGCGACTCGCGATCGACGTGCCCGAGGCGACCGAGATTCTCGATGCGTACTTCGCGGCTTTTCCTGCGGTGCGTGCGTACATGGATCGAACCGTGACCGAAGCGCGGAACCGTGGCTACACGGAAACTTTGTTCGGTCGGCGACGTCCGATTCCCGAGTTGACGAGCGACAACTTCAGGGTTCGACAGGCGGGTGAACGTCAGGCGATGAACGCGGGGATTCAAGGCCTTGCCGCCGACATTTTCAAGATTGCTCTCGTGCGCATCGACCGCGAACTCGAGGCGGCGGGTCTTTCGTCGCGACTCGTCCTGCAGGTCCACGACGAAGTGATCGTTGAGTCACCTAGTGCAGAGAAGGACGTGGTGGAAGATTTGGTGATCGGCATCATGCGCGGCGCGGCGAATCTTGCGGTGCCACTCGAAGTGAACACCGCCTGGGGTCGCACATGGGCGGCAGCAAAGTGAAGAACCAGAAATGAGCGTTGATGTCACGGGGTGAGGTCGGCGCCGACGGCCACTGGTTCGAAGAGTTGGCCTCGCACATGGGCGAGACATACCTGCGCTATTCGTTCACCAAGGGCACCGAACAAGAGGTTGGATTTCTCGTCGAGTCGCTCGGCCTCGACGAGGGCGCGAGGGTTCTCGACGTCGGTTGTGGCCCGGGTCGCCACGCGCTGGCGCTTGCGCGGCGTGGGATGAGGGTTCATGGCATCGACATTTCGACCGCGTTCATCGATGTGGCGAACGCTTCGGCGCAGAGAGAGGGCCTGGGCGAGGCAGCGACCTTCGAGCGCGCGGACGCCCGGACGGTGAACCTTCCACCGGTTTTCGACGCGGCAATCTGTCTGTGCCAGGGAGCCTTCGGGCTGATGGATCACCTTGCCCACGACATCGAGATTCTTGGCGGGATCGCCGGCGCATTGCGTCCCGGGGGTGGCTTCGCACTCAGTGCGTTCAACGCCTATTACGCCGTCAAATACCACGCGGAGGCCACATTCGACGCAGGGACAGGGGTCTCCTCGGAACGAACAGCGGTGCACAATGCGGCGGGGGAGGCCCTCGAGGCGGAGTTGCGGACGGGCTGCTTCACGCCCCGCGAACTGCGCCTCATGTGTCGTCAGGCCGGGCTGAGCGTGGACGCGATCCATTCCGTCGAGCCGGGTGGTTACAGCCGCCATGATGCGAGCCCGGAAAGCCCGGAGTTTCTGGTTTTGGGGCACCGCTGGTAGGTTTTCGGGGTCCTATCCACCGATTCCCGTCCCTTCGAAAGCGAATTCCCCGTTGTCCGACACCACCTACACCCCTCGTCAAATCACTGAGCGCGACACTTCGTTCGCCGACGCCATCGCCGGCACGATGGTCGAACTGAAAGACGGGCAACTCGTCTCCGGCACGGTGGTCAAGGTCGACCGCGACGAGGTTCTCCTCGAAATCGGCTACAAAACCGAGGGCGTCATTCCCGCGCGCGAACTTTCCATTCGCAACGACGTCAACCCGAGCGAGATCGTGAAGATAGGCGAGCGCATCGAGGCCCTCATCCTCACGCTCGAAGACAAGGAAGGCCGCCTCGTCCTTTCGAAGAAGCGTGCGCAGTACGAGCGTGCATGGGGCGACATCGAAAAGATCAAGGAAGCCGACGGCATGGTCGAGGGACCGGTCATCGAGGTCGTGAAGGGTGGTCTCATCGTCGACATCGGTCTGCGCGGCTTTCTTCCCGCGTCGCTCGTCGAACTGCGTCGCGTTCGCGACCTTCAGCCGTACATCGGCAAGGTCCTGCAGGCGAAGATCATCGAACTCGACAAGAACCGCAACAACGTCGTTCTGTCACGTCGTGGATTCCTCGAAGAGAACCAACGCGAACAGCGCGACGAGTTTCTCACGCATCTCAAGCCCGGCGAAGTCCGCAAGGGTGTGGTGTCCAGCGTGGTTCCTTTCGGGGCGTTCGTCGACCTTGGCGGCATGGACGGACTCATTCACGTGTCCGAATTGTCGTGGAAGCACGTCGACCATCCGGGTTCGGTCGTTGCCGTGGGCGACGAAGTCACCGTCCAGGTGCTCGACGTCGACATGAGCCGCGAGCGCATCAGCCTTTCGCTGAAGGCCACCCAGCAGGATCCATGGCAAGAGTTCGCCGGGTCGCACGAGGCCGGCCAGTTGGTCTACGGACGTGTCACCAAGTTGGTGCCGTTCGGTGCGTTCGTGCAGGTGGGCGACGGCATCGAAGGGCTCGTTCACATTTCCGAGATGTCGGCACACCACGTCGAGGCACCGGAACAGGTCGTCACGCCCGGCGAGGAACTGTGGGTCAAGATCATTGATCTCGACCTCGACCGCCGTCGCATCAGCTTGTCGATCAAGCAGGCCGCCGAAGGCGGAGAGTTGGCCGAGGAATACCGCAGCCACTTCGAAGTCGACGAGCAGGGCAACTGGGTCGGCGGCGACGACGCCGAGCGCGAGGCTGCTTGGGCCGACTACTACAAGGAGTACGGCCAGGACGGCGCCACGGGCACCGAACGTGCCCCGGCTCCCGAACAGCCCGCACAGTAAGTAACGGCGCACAATGATCCTCGTCGGGCTCACCGGCGGTATCGGGTCGGGCAAGACCACCGTGTCAGCAATGCTCGCTGCCCGTGGTGCCGTCATCATCGACGCTGACCAAATCACGAGGGAGTTGCAGGCACCCGGATCACCGGTCCTCGACGAGATCGTCGCGGCATTCGGAGCCGAAGTTCTCGACAAGCGCGGCACGCTCGATCGACCTGCTTTGGCCGCGAAGGTGTTCGGGGATGCCGACGCATTGACGCGGTTGAACAAGATCGTCCATCCGGCGGTCGGTCGCGAAATGGCCACGCGTCTCGAGGCGCAGCGCAATACCGACAACGTCGTGGTGCTCGACATTCCGCTCCTTGTCGAGAACCCACGCGAGGGCTTGTGTGGGACCCTCGTTGTCGACCTCCCCTTGCAAATCGCCGTTGAGCGCCTCGTGACTTTTCGGAACATGTCGCGTGCCGATGCCGAAGCGCGGATCTCTCGACAAGCAAGCCGCGAGGCGCGTGTCGCCATTGCAGACCACGTGATCGACAATTCCGGGGATCTCGAATCTCTCGAGGCGCAGGTCGAGTCGGCGTGGCGGTGGATGACGACGCTGCCGCCCGCTGCGCCGGACGCGGGTCGCGTGTCACGTCCCTGACGGGACGAAGAGGTCGTAACCTCGCAGCATGGTCGAGGCACGCCACACTTTCAAGGTCGTGTCCGAGTATCAGCCGGCCGGTGACCAGCCGAAGGCGATCGCCGAACTGGCGGAGGGCATCGAATCCGGAGTGCGCTATCAGACGCTTCTCGGCATCACGGGATCGGGCAAGTCCGCGACCATCGCCTGGACCATCGAGCAAGTGCAGCGACCGACCCTCATCCTCGCGCCGAACAAGAGCCTCGCGGCACAGTTGACGCAGGAAATGCGAGAGTTCTTCCCGAACAATCGCGTGGAGTATTTCGTCAGTTACTACGACTACTACCAACCCGAGGCGTACATCGCTTCGAGTGACACCTACATCGAGAAGGACTCGTCCATCAACGACGAGATCGATCGCCTACGCCATTCGGCAACGGCTGCGTTGTTGACGAGGCGCGACACGATCGTGGTTGCCAGTGTCAGCTGCATTTACGGAATGGGTGACCCCGACGAATACCGCGGTCAATTGCTCGAGCTGCACGTGGGTGTCGATTACGACCAGCGCAGCATCCTGAAGCGCCTCGTCGAGTTGCAGTACGACCGCAATGACATGACCCTTGGACGCGGCAACTTCCGCGTACGTGGCGACACGATCGAGGTGCATCCGGCCTACGACGAAACGGTTTTGCGCATCGAAATGTTCGGTGAAACTGTCGACCGCATCTCCGTCATAGACCCCTTGACCGGTGAGAACCTGAACGAGCTCACCGAAGTCATCGTCTTTCCGGCCACCCACTACGTCGCTGGTGACGAGCGGATGCGCCGCGCCGTGGTCGGCATTGAAGCCGAGTTGCAGGAACGACTCGCGCTGTTCGAGAAGCAGGGAAAGTTGCTCGAAGCCCAGCGTCTGCGAATGCGAACCCAGTATGACCTCGAAATGATCCAGGAGATGGGTTATTGCAACGGAATCGAAAACTACTCGATGCACATCGACGGACGCAGCCCCGGCGAGCCGCCGTTCACCCTGCTCGATTACTTCCCCGACGACTATCTGTTGGTTATCGACGAGAGCCACGTCACGGTTCCCCAGCTGCATGGCCAGTACGAAGGTGACCGCAGCCGCAAGGACACACTCGTCGAGCACGGGTTCCGCCTGCCCTCCGCTCGTGACAATCGGCCCCTGCGGTTCGAAGAGACGATCGAGCGTGTGCACCAGTGCGTTTTTCTTTCGGCGACTCCGGGCAAGTACGAGTTGGCCCACTCACAACGGGTGGTCGAACAGATCGTGCGACCGACGGGCCTCGTCGATCCCGAGGTG
>JBJTYJ010000229.1:0-6703 GCA_046082705.1 Actinomycetota bacterium
GACGTCGTGGTGTCGCTCGGCACCTCGGGTACCGCATTCGTGCGCAGCAGCGTGTGCGCTCGCGACGTGTCGGGTTCCGTCGCCGGTTTCGCCGACGCGACCGGTGCATTTCTTCCGCTCGTCTGCACGCTGAACGCCGCGCGCGTTCTCGACGCCGCGTGTTCGATGCTCGGGGTCGACCACCACGAACTCGCCCGACTCGCGTTGTCCGCGCCGGCCGGTGCCGACGGACTCGTTGTGGTTCCCTATCTCGCGGGCGAACGCACGCCGAACCTGCCCCTCGCCACCGGCGGCCTCCTTGGCCTCACCCTCGACAACGCAACGCCAGCACACATCGCACGTGCCGCCGTCGAAGGCGTGCTGTGTGGTCTCGCCGACGCGCTCGATGCACTGGCGGCGCAGGGTGCCCGCATCGACCGCGTGCGTTTGGTCGGCGGTGCCGCTGCATCGCCCGCGATCCGCGCCATCGCACCTCAAGTGTTCGGCGTTCCGACCGTCGTGCCGCCCGCCGGTGAATACGTGGCCGACGGCGCCGCCCGCCAAGCCGCGTGGGCGCTCACCGGAAGCTTCCCGACATGGCCACTCGACGCGGAATGCGAAGAGTTCACTGCCGCCCCGACACCGCACGTGCGCGAGCGCTACGCCCAAGCGCGCACCCACTGGCTCAACCGTCAGTGACCCCTACCCGCGCATCGGCTGCGCAGAGTTCCGTGTTCACCCGCGCATCGGCTGCGCGGAATTCCAAGCATTGACGAGTCGCGAGTAGGAACCGGCCAACGACATCAGTTCGTCGTGGCTTCCCTGTTCGGCGATCGTTGCGTGGTCGACGACCGCGATGCGGTCGGCACGTTGCACCGTGGTGAGGCGATGTGCGACGACGATCACCGAGCGACCGCGCATCAAGGCATCCAAGGCTGCTTCGACGTCTTTCTCGGTGCCCGGGTCGAGGTTCGACGTCGCTTCGTCGAGAACCAGCACTGCCGGGTCGACCAACGCCGCCCGAGCGAGCGAAACCAACTGGCGTTCACCTGCCGAGAACCGTGAACCGCGTTCACGCACCTCGGTGTCGAGGCCCTCGGGCAATTCGGCGAAGCGCTCGAACACCCCAAGCGCCAGCAATGCAGCCGCGATTTCGTCGTCGGTTGCGTTCGGCTTGGCGATGCGCAGGTTGTCCCGAATGGTTCCGTTGAAGAGGAATCCCTCTTGGGGCACCACGACGATGCGCTGGCGCAGCGAATCCATGGTGGCGTCGCGCAGGTCCACGCCCCCGAAAGAAATCGAGCCCGAGGTCGGCTCGTAGAGCCGCGCCATCAACTTCGCCAAGGTCGACTTGCCCGCACCCGTCGGGCCGACGAGTGCCAGACGCTGTCCCGCGGGCAGCACCAACGATGCCCGCGAGATGGCGGGTTGTGCACCGCCGAAATACGTGAAGGTCACGTCATCGACGCGCAGGTCACCGCGCTCGGGAAGGTCGACGGCTCCGGGTCGTTCGTCGATTTCCGGCTGAGTGTCGAGAATTGCGAACAGCTTCTTCAGCGCGGCACCGGCCGACTGCATGGTGTTGTACAACTGCGAGAGTTGCTGCACAGGGTCGAACAGGTTCGACAACAACAGAACGAAGGCGACCACGGTGCCGACCGACACCGAGCCACGGTGCACCAGCCAACCACCCACACCCACGATGAGGGCCGAGGCGAGCACACCCGAGAACTCGATCAGCCCGAAGTACCAGGTGCTGACCTTCACGCTCTTCATGTGGCTGCGATACAGCGCCCGATTCGATGCGCGAAAGCGACGGATCTGCTCTTCCTCGCGTGAGTACGCCTGGATGACACGCACCGCGGCGATGCTTTCCTGCAATGCAGAGAGGTTCGCGCCGACGCGCTCACGAACGGCGAGGTAGGCCTTGTTCGAGTCGTGCTGGAACTTCATCGTCGCGAACCAGATGTAGGGCATCACCAACAGCGCGACGATGGTCAACTCCCACGAGAGAACGAAGAGGAGAACCACGGCAAGAACGAAGAGAATCGCGGAGGCGACGAACTGCAACAGACCCCACTGCACGATTTCCGCCATGCTCTCGATGTCGGCGGTCATACGGGCCACCAGCACGCCGGCCTTTTCGCGATCGAAGAAGCTCATCGACTGGCGCTGCATCTGGGCGAACACCTTGATGCGCAGCAGTCGCAGAAAGTTTTCACCCGCATTGTTGATGAAGAGGTACTGCAGACGCCCCACGCAATAAGACACGATGACGACACCGACGTACATCACGACCGCAAGGTTCAGTGCGCCTTCGTCGGCCTTGCGGATTCCGGCGTCGATGCCGTGCCTGATGACGACCGGCCCGGCCAGCGAACACAACGTCACCGTGATGACGCACGCAAGGGCGAAATAGATGGTTCGACGGAACGGCGACGCCATTTTCAGCGTGCGCAACAAGAGACTCTTTGCCTCGTCGCGACTGACGCGTTCCTCTTCGGTGAGGCCGACCCCCTGGCGCCACGCCATCAGTTCGCCGCCTTCAGTTCGGTCTCGCGGCGCTCTTGGGCGGCCAACACGTCGGCGTAGCGGGGGCTGGTGCGCAACAGTTCCTCGTGGGTGCCGAACGCGGCAACCCGGCCGTCGTCGAGCAGCGCGACGCGCTCGGCAAGCGCGATGGTTGCGGGACGGTGCGCGATGACGAGCGTTGTGCGCCCGCGCATCACCGTCGCCATGGCCGCGCGGATCTCGTGTTCCTTCGAGGGATCAACCGCCGACGTGGCGTCGTCGAGCACCAGCACCCGCGGGTCGGCCACGATGGCGCGGGCGATCGCAACGCGTTGACGCTGGCCACCCGACAGCGAGTAGCCGCGCTCGCCCAGCACCGTGTCGTACCCGTCGGGCAGTTCGAGAATGAAGTCGTGGGCGCCGGCCAGGCGCGCGGCTTCCTCGATGCGGTCCTGGGGCGTGTTCGGATCGGCGAACGCGATGTTCGCGGCAACCGAGTCGTTGAACAGCAACGTGTCCTCGAAGACCACGGCGACCGACTTGCGCAGGTCGGCAAGTCGCAGGCTGCGCACGTCGATTCCGTCGAGCGACACACTGCCCTGCTGGGCGTCGTAGAAGCGCAACAACAGTCGTGCGACCGTGCTCTTGCCACTCGCCGTGGCGCCGACGATCGCGATCGATTCACCGGGTCGCACGTCGAGGTCGAATCCGCGCAGCACGTCGCTGCCGTTCGGATAGGCGAAGTGCACGCCTGCGAATCGAACCGCGCCCGTGAAGGCCGAACTCGAACGCTGGGGCAGTCGTTGTGGTTTGGGCGGGTCGGCAACGGCGGGCTCGGTGGCCAACACTTCGTTCACGCGAATCAGCGCTGCCGCTGCGCGTTGGCCGAAGGCGATCGTCATTCCGATGTTGCGCAACGGCCAGATGAGCATGATGAGGTAACTGTTGAACGCGACGAGTTCTCCGACCGTCATGCGGCCGTCGATCACGCGGTGACCGCCAAGGGCGAGAACCGCAATGAGGCCGAGCGACGGCAACAAGTCGATACCCGGGAGGAAGCGGCTGCGGATCTTTGCCGCACCCAATGACACCGCACGAATGTCGTCGGCTTCTTTCCGCAGCTTCGCCATCTGTGCACCCTCGGCACCGAATCCCTTGACGACGCGAATACCCGACACCGACTCTTCGACCACGTTTGCAAGCTCTGCCTGTTCGGCCTGCACCGCCAACACGGCCGGGTGGATGGCATTGCTGAATCGCCGCGCCAACAGGTTGACGAAAGGCAAGGGCAACAGGGCAACGAGCGCAAGCATCGGCTGGCTGAGCGCGAGAATCACGACGACAAAGAGAATCTGCATCACGTTCGACAGCGTGAGAGGAATCATCACGACGAACGCCTGAACCAGGCCGAGGTCGCTCGACGCGCGGCTCATCAACTGTCCCGTCTGGGCCACGTCGTGATAACCGATGTGCAGGCCCTGCAGGTGGGTGAAAAGGCGTTCACGCAACGAGGTTTCCGTCGTGCGACTTTCACGGAACGCAATCCAGCGGCGGAAGGCCGTGAAAATGCCCGTCACCACGCCGGCGGCGCCGATGAGGAGCGTCCAGAAGAGAAGCGATCCGCTGCGTTCGACACCACGGTCGATGCCGAGGCGGAAGAGACTGGGCACCGACACCTTGGCGATGCTCCACACGATGCCGACGCCCACACCGATGGCGAGGCCGCGCCGCTGTTCGCGCAGCGTTTCGCCGAGAAGCCGCCAACCGCGGCGACCGGCGTTCAGGTCGTCGTGGGGGCTTGCGGTCGACATCGTTGCCAACCGTACCCCCGCATCGCGTGACACCCCTTCGCAATGCTGACGTCGTGACACAGAACCGCTCCCCCGAACAGCCCCCGCTGGCTCTCGACGGCTACGAGCCGCCGTTGCAGTTGCGCCTGTCCGAGCGCACCCGCAAGTTGGGCCTGAAGCACATCGCCCTCATCCGCCGACAGCTCTCCGAACAGACGGCCGCGCAGGCCGACCGTTAGTTTCGGTGCCGTGACGAACTCCTCCCCCACACAAAAGCTCGATCTCGGCAAGTACGGCATCTTCTCCGCGGCATTCGAACTGCAACCCGCCGCGGTCGCGCGCGACGGATTCGCCGAACTCGATGCCATGGGTTGGTCGACGTTCTGGATCGGCGAGACGACCAACCGCGAGATCTTTGCCAACGCGATGCTGCTCCTCGGTGTGAGCCACAACATCAAACTTGCCAGCGGCATCGCCAACCTGCAGTTGCGCGCACCCGTGTCGATGAACGCCGGCTGGATGACTGTGTCCGAGGCGTTTCCCGACCGCTTCATTCTCGGCGTCGGCGTCAGCCATGCGTCGTTCGTCCAGCGTGCACTGACCGGCGTCGCCTATGACAAGCCGCTGACTCGGATGCGTGAGTACCTCGACGAAATGGATGCTGCAGAGTTCATCTGCCCCAAACCCGCGACTCCGCGCCGTGTGCTCGGTGCGGTCGGCCCGAAGATGGTGCAGCTTGCCGCCGAACGCACCGACGGCGCGTTCACCTACCTCATGCCACCCGAACACACCGCACGTGCCCGCGGCGACCTTGATTCCGCCTCCGCACCGGGAACCAGGAACCTCGCCGTCGAACTGATGGTGGTTCTCGACTCCGACCCGGCGAGCGCCCGCGAAACCGCGCGACGCAACCTCACCCGCTACCTGCAACAGCCGAACTATCTCAACGGCCTCCGTGCTTTCGGCTTCACCGACGACGACTTCGGCTCGGCCTCATCACCGGCTTCCGACCGTGTCGTCGACGCCATCGTTGCATGGGGCGACGAAGACGCGATCGTTCGCCGCATCCGCGAACACGAGGCAGCCGGGGCAGATCACGTGGCGATTCAGGCGCTCACCTCAACACCGCGCACGATGCCGCATTCGGAATGGCGTCGCCTCGCCGACGCTCTCGGCGTGTGATTCTCAGGCGCGCGAGGGGCTGAGCTCTTCGACTGCCTTCCAGTAGTTCAGTTCCGGGTCGAGGGCCATGATCGCAATCGAACTGGTGGTGACACCGTTGGCGAAGTACGCATCGATCTTCTTGCGACACTCGGCCGGCGAGCCGTGCACGACCAACTCGTCGACAACCTCGTCGGGAATCGCCGCAAGAGCGGCCTTGCGGTCGCCCGCCTTCCACGCGTCCCACATGCCCTGCAACTGCGGACCGCGTCCCAGCCATTCGTGGAATGCCGCGTACACCGGAACGTTGAGATACGCCGCGATCGCGAACTTCGCCGCCTGGCGAACGACCTCGGTGTTTTCACTCGGGCAACAGAAGATGCGGCAGACAATTTCCTTGGGCTGGCCATCCGCTGCCTCGTTCACGACCGCGGCGACCTTTTTCGTATCGGTTGGCGACAGCCAGTTGATGATGGTGCCATCGGCCTCGCGGGCGGCGAGCTTCAACATGCCCTCGCGCAGAGCAGCAACGAGAATCTGGGGCTTGACCTCGGGCTTCACGCCGAGCCGGAAACCGTTCACCTCGAAAGTGTCGTACTTCTTGGCGATCTTCTCGCCGGCGAGGGCATCGTGCAGGAAACGCACCACGTCGCGCACCTTCTTGTAGGGCTCGACGAACGGCACGCCGTTCCACTTCTCCACGATCACGTTCGACGACGATCCGATGCCGATGGCGAAGCGGCCCGGTGCCGCATCGGCCAACGATGCAACACACTGGGCGAACGCGGCAGGTGAACGAGTGAATGCAGGAATGATGGCCGTGCCGAGACGAAGACGCGGTTCCCATGCGGCCGCCATCGCCAAGGGTGTGAAGCCATCGGCACCGTCGGACTCGGCCGACCAGATGTCGCTGTAACCGAGGTCGGCGAGTTTCGCGAGACCTTCGCGGTGAGTGTGCAGGTGTCCCGGAAGGGGAACCGTCATGCCATTGCGTCTCGGAAGTGCTGCGCCCGTCATGGCGCCATCTTTCCAGAAAGCGCGATTAGGGCCAGTAACGGAAGAT
The DNA here is from genome assembly GCA_046082705.1 of Actinomycetota bacterium. Lineage (GTDB taxonomy): Bacteria > Actinomycetota > Acidimicrobiia > Acidimicrobiales > Ilumatobacteraceae > F1-20-MAGs119. The sequence continues at coordinate 6,505 of JBJTYJ010000229.1, forward strand.
GACGCTTTGGCTGGCCGTGGCGAGAAGCGTTCCATCCTCGGCGAACATGTGCACCAGCCCGTGGCCGAACCCGCGCTCGACGGCGTGAATGCGAATGTCGAGAAGCACCCATTCGGTGGGCACCAGCTTCACCACACGCAGCGTGTTGTCGATGCTGTTTCCACCGCCACGAACACCCATCGCGTGACTGATGGCCATC
>JBJTYJ010000230.1:0-4662 GCA_046082705.1 Actinomycetota bacterium
GCGGTCGGGGCGCATCGTGAACGTGGCTTCGACCGAGGCGATCGTTGCAACACCGGGTCTGGCCGCATACTCGGCCGCCAAACACGGGGTCGTGGGTTTGACGAAGAGCCTCGCTGCGGAACTTGGCCGGCACGGCATCAATGTGAATGCCATCTGTCCCGGCCCGATCAACACCGCGATGACCGCCGATATCCCCGATGAGTCGAAGACCATCTACGCCAAGCGCAAGGTGCCCCTGCGCAGGTACGGAGAACCCGAAGAAGTCGCACAGATGACATTGAGCGCGTGCCTGCCCGCGGCGAGCTTCCTCAACGGGGCCACCATCGTCGTCGACGGTGGGATGACCATTCTTCACTGACGCACGCCTTCACCGACAATCGAAAGGACAGGGAAATGAACGACAAAGAACGTTCAGCCGAATCAGGTCGTCGAGTCAGTGTTCGCCAGGTCGGCTGGGCGCTTCTCGCGATTGTCGCGGTGTTGTTTGTTGTGCTGAACAACGACGAGACGAAGATCAACCTCATCGCGGTGTCTCCGGAGTGGCCGATGTGGGTGCTCGTCGTCGCGTCGATGGTGATCGGGTTCCTGCTCGCGAAGCTGACGGGGTGGCGGCGGCGCGACGACTGATTCTTTCGTCGCTCACCACTTGCAGTTGAGTGGGTTTCAAATAGATTACGGAGCGTATGAAAACTCGTTCAGCCTTGGCACAAGCGACGATGGACCGCATCGTCGACGCCACTGTTGCTGCGATCGAGGTAGGCGGCGAACCCGCGCTTCGTGTCAACGACATCGCACGCGACAGCGAAGTATCCGTCGCGACGCTTTACCACTATTTCGGCGACCGCGAGGGTCTTGTCGTCGCGGCACGGAAGAGGCAGTACGCGGGTTCGACTGGTGTCTACTACGAGGGTTTCTCGCGTGCCATGCGTGATGCTTCGACGTGTGCGGAGTTGTCACACGTGTTGTGCGAGTTCTTCGGACTAGCAACGGCCGAGTCGAGTCGTGCAACGCGTTTTCTTCGTGCCGAAATCATCGGCTCGTCGCGTACGCGTCCGCAACTCGCAGTTGCGCTGCGCGAGGTTCAAGAAGACCTCGCAGCGAAGTTGACCGTCGTCTTCGCTGATGCCCAAGATCGCGGTTTGATTCGCAACACGATCAGCGCCCGCGAGATCGCGGAATTCGCTCTCTCCATTCACCTCGGGTCTGTCTTGCATGACCTCCTTGCTGCCGAGAACAGCCCGAGTACTTCGCTCGACCCCGTGTTCAGCTCGCTGATCGAGTCGTTACTCGTCGTTCATTCCTGACGATTCGTCCGCCTCTCCGGGGCGATGACGGGCTGGGTTACCCTGTCCACATGGAACAGACACTTCCCGATCCCGGCCTCGCCAAGGGCGAACACCGCTGTCCGGGGGAGACGTACCAAGACGTCCTGCGCCGCGACGAGACCGGCGCGCCGCCGCAGATGATGACCGAGTCGTACGAGTATCTCGGCGACGAGCCCATTGGCTATTACCGCTACACGTCGAAGGAGTTCCTCGAGCTTGAGTTCGAGAAGGTGTGGTCGAAAGTGTGGCAGTGGGCATGCCGCGAAGAGCACATTCCGAACATTGGCGACTACTACGTGTACGACATCGGTCACCGCTCGATCATCATCGTGCGTGGCGACGACGGCGTGATTCGCGCGATGGACAATTTCTGCGGACACCGCGGTACGCAGTTGAAGCCCTCGTGGGACAACGGCAACGCGAACCGCTTCACCTGCCGCTTCCACGGTTGGGCTTGGTCGACGATCGGCAACATCGCATCGGTGCCGTGTCGTTGGGATTTTCCCGGTCGCTCCGACGACGATCTCAAGTTGCCATCGATTCAAGTCGACACATGGGGCGGATTCGTGTGGGTGAACTTCGACAAGAACGCAGCGCCGTTGCGCGAGTACCTGGGTGTGATGCCCGAACACTTCACGGGTAATTGGGACCTGAGCGATCGGTACCTCGAACTGCACCTTCGCAAGCGTCTGCCGGCCAACTGGAAGGCGTCGATGGGTGCGTTCCTCGAGGCGTACCACGTGTACAAGACACATCCCGAGGGTCTCCGCGCGACGGGTGATGCGAACGCGCAGTACGACGTGTTCGGCGAGAACGTGTCGCGCTTCATGCACACGTCGGGTACGCAGAGCCCGCACATCGAGCGCAAGCAGACCGAACAAGAGATCCTGAACTTCGTCCTGCGTCGTCGTTACGGCAACCCCGACGACGTGCCGAAGGTGCCCGAGGGCAAGACCGCGCGCGACGTGTACTACAAGATCGTGCAGGACGAACTGAAGCAGCGCTTCAACCACGACTTCTCGCGGTTCAAGGTTGCCGAGACCCTCGACTCGATCGAGTACTACGTGTTCCCGAACGCGTTCTTCTTCCCCGGTGCTGCGCGACCGATGGTGTACCGCTTCCTGCCGCATCCGACCGACCCCGACGAGTGCATCTTCGAGTTGTTGTTCCTGCGTTTTGCACCCGACGGCCAAGAGCCGCCCGCGCCCGCGAGTCCGTACGACCTCGACGTGGAAGAGAGCTACATGTCGGCACCGGGCATGGAGAAGGGTCTCGGCTTTGTCTACGACCAGGACACCGACAACCTTGCCGCGCAACAGCGCGGCTTCAAGGGCAGTTTGCGCGGCGGCGAGATTCTCGGCAACTACCAAGAAGTACGCGTGCGCCACGTGCACAAGGTGATCGACAAGTACCTCGCTCAACCGTGAGCAGAACCGTGACGCGAGTTTCGTAAGAAATCGCAAAGAATCACCCTCGCCGACTTTTTCGATGATGGGCGAGGGTTTACCCTTGCGTCACGGTGAACGCACACGACCCCTTCGACGCACCTCCCCGCACGCGAACGTGGCGGGACATTCCACCCAGCCCGCCGCTTGGTGTGCCGCTGCCACCTCCCAATTCGCCCTTTGGCGATGGTTCCGATGCCGACACTCCGCCGCGACGTGGGGGCAGGCGGGGCGTCAAGCTCGTTGCCATCGTTGTTGCCGTGGCGCTGCTGCTCGGTGGCGCAGCGGCAATCTTCTCGGGGAACGACGACTCGGCAGCCGACTCGACCCCGTCGACGACCGCTGTCGGTGAGGCGACAGACGACACGCAGACACCGACCACCGAGGCAGATTCGGGCACACAGGCACCGGCCGGCAGCCCCGAGCGCGTGGCGAAAGAGGTTGGTCCGTCGGTCGTGCAGATCGAGTCGAACGGTGAAATCGGCAGCGGCGTGATTTACGACGCGGCGGGTCTGGTTCTCACGGCACACCACGTTGTCCAGTCGGCCGACACTTTCAACGTCGTGCTGAACGACGGCACCAAGTTGCGAGGCCGTGTCGTCGGACGTCGTCCCGCACGTGACCTTGCCGTGCTGGCCGTCGAATCGGAAAAGGACCTTCCTGCGGCCAAATTGGGAGGCGATGGTCTTGCCATCGGCCAGCCGGTCGTCGCGCTTGGCAGCCCGTTCGGATACCAGGCATCGGTGACGTCGGGAATCATCAGCGGGCTGAACCGGCAGCTGACGATCGGGTCGATGACACTCACCGGCCTCATCCAAACCGACGCAGCCATCAATCCGGGTAACTCGGGTGGTCCGCTTGTCGACGCGAAGAATCGAGTGATCGGTATCAACACGGCCATCGCCACGACATCGGGCGGCAGCAACGGCGTCGGGTTTGCCGTTCCGATTCCCGATGCACAGGACCTGATGGACGAAGTCAAGGAAGCCGGCGGAGTCGATGCACCGACATTGCCCGCAACCGAGAATTCGCTCGGGAACCCGGGCAACGGTTTCGACTTCCAGTTGCCCGACTCGCTCGGTGATTTGTTCGGCGATCTCTTCGACCAACTCGACCCGGGCCAAAGCGCGCCGAACGACGGGTTCGGCACGCCACCACAGGCGGCCGACTCCGGGATCGTCGACATCACGCCACCACAGGGTTGGACCGAGTCGAACAACATGTCGTTTCGTTCGGGCGACCAAGGGGTCGAGACGATCATTCTCACCGGGCCCGACGGAACCGTCACGGTGACGGCCACGAAGGGGCCCGAAGCAAAGAACGCGGCCAATGCCTACAAGGGCAAGGGTGAGGTGCGACAACTGGCCGACAACCTGACGGTGATCGTCGAGGGCACGCCCGGTGTCTCTTCGTCGGATCTGAAGGCGATCGCCGACGCCGTGCGGGAGAAGTGAACATGACTGCGAACACGAAGCTCGAAACATTGAAAGTGGAACTGTCGCGCCACGTGGTTGGACAAGAGCGTGTCGTCGAGCGGCTCATCATCTCGATGCTCGCCAACGGCCATTGTCTGCTCGAGGGAGTGCCCGGAGTCGGCAAGACGATGATGACGTCGACTCTCGCGCGGATGGTCGGTGGCACCTTCGCCCGAATCCAGTTCACCCCCGACCTGCTGCCGGCCGACATCGTGGGCACGCGCATCTATCGCGCGTCGCGCGAGGCCTTCGACATCGAGCTCGGTCCCGTGTTCGCCAATTTCGTCCTGGCCGACGAAATCAACCGAGCACCCGCAAAGGTGCAGTCGGCACTCCTCGAAGTGATGGCCGAACGCCAGGTGTCGATCGGTGGCGTGACGACCAATGTGGCCCTGCCGTTCATGGTGCTCGCAACCC
>JBJTYJ010000231.1:0-7155 GCA_046082705.1 Actinomycetota bacterium
AGACAATGTGCACGCAGGTGAAGCGTCAGATGACTTCGGACAGTTGCGCTACATCATGAAGGGTGGCACATCCCGCGCGGAGCAAGGGTACGGCAAGAAGTGCACCGGTGCCTTCGCCCAGGCGCAGATCCAGTGCAAGCAGGGGTTGAAGTTGCAGGTGTGCGAGCGCCGCGACCGACGCCGGCTCGGCCGAGCGATGACCTGCGATAAATGATTCGTTGATCTCCGGGTCGAAGGCCATCGCAAGACACGCTGCGGCTTGCGTGATGACCCCGTCGAGCAACACGGGGACGCCCAGTCGTGCGGCGGCAAACAAGAATCCCGTCATCGCGACGACTTCCAAGCCACCAATTCGCGCGGCGATCTCGAGCGGGTCGTCACACCCAGCGACCGATTGCGCTGCACGATCAACAACCGCGCGTTTTCGGACGAGTGTCGGATCATCGATTCCTGTGCCCCGACCCGTTGCGACGTGGGGGTCGAGTCCGGTGAACTTCGAGATAATTGCTGCCGCAATGGTCGTGTTGCCCATTCCAACCTCACCGACGCACAGAAGGCGCGAGCCTCCCGCGACAATTCGCTCCGCACTTCGCGCCCCAACCTCCAGCGCTGCAACAACGTCATCGTGACTCATGACGATGCCCGCACGCATGTCAAAAGTCCCGCGACGAACCGCGTGATCACGAACTCCTGCATGCTCAACCTTGCGGGCCAGGCCAACATCGACGACTTCAAGATAGACGTCCGCTGCGCGAGCAAAGCTCGACGAAACTGCACGACCTTTGGCAATCGTCTCGGCCATCGTCGCAGAGATTTCCTGCGGCCAGGGAGTGACGGTGTCGTCGACGGCGATTCCGTGGTCGGCGCAAAAAACGATGATTCCGCAAGGATCGGCCGTTGGCGCGCTTGTGTGTTGAATCGAAGCGATGCGACCAACGATGTGCTCGAGTAGGCCGAGTGAGCCGGACGGCTTGACCAACGATTCGAATCGGTCTTGCACTTGTTGGGCATACCCTTGTTGCGGTCGACGTGGGGACATCAACGCGCGCTGCCAAGCCGATTCGCTGTGTGTCAGGTGCCTCTCGAGGGCGTTCATGAGGTTCGGTCCGGTGTAGCAAAACGCCAGTCCCGCTCGTGCGGCTGCGATCTCGTCAACCTCGCTGTCACCCACGTACAGCGCCTTTGCTGCCCCGATACCGAGACGCTTCGTCGCCATGACGAGCGGCAACGGATCCGGTTTGTGGACACCCACGTCTGCGGTTGCAATGACGACCTCGAAGGCGTCTTCTAGTCCGATCGACCGCAAGTGTTCGCGCAACACGACTTCGCTCATGGTCGTCGTGTTCGAAACAACACCCATTCGCACGTGGCCACGCAGCGAATCAATCGCTTCCCGCACGCCATCGAGTACCTCTGCGCGCACATCCGACGCTGGTGTACCCGGATTCGCTTGGCGGACCAGAGTATTGCCGACGTCGAAAACAACTGCGTCGTATTGATTGCCCAACAGCCGACCGAACATCACCACCCAAACCCTCCGAAATGCTCGACAAAGACCATCGCAACCAAGAGCACGGTTGATTCGGCAACCTGCTCGGTTGCGCCCAAGACGTCGCCCACGATCCCACCGATTCGTGAAACCGCATACTTGATGACTCCTCGCGCGACCACCAGCGCACAGATGAATGCGACCAGCGCGGAGACACCTGCAATTGCGACTCCGAACATCACGGAGGACACCAGTGCCACGGAAATGTCCCGGACACGCACTCCCGCGACATAATTCGCGCCGAGCCCCTCGGTGATTCCCTCTCCGGACCGCATCACCGACACTGCAGCAGCTCTCCCAAGGCAATGCATGAGAACAACTGCGGGGATCGCCGAGTTCAGCGGCATGGCACCAACCGCACTCACCTGCAAGACAACCTGCAAAACCAGCGCGAGCACGCCGTAAGTGCCGTGGCGAGAGTCCTTGAGAATTTGACGGCGTTGTTCCGGTGTCCAGCCACCGACGAGTCCGTCTGCAGAGTCGGCCAAACCGTCGTGATGGAAACCACCAGTCACCAAGACGCCGACGAGAACCACGGCAACCGCCGCGACACGGTGTCCGACGAGAACTTCGAGTGCCCACAGCGTGCCAGCCGCGCAGCTACCAATGAATAGGCCCACCGTTGGAAACCATCGGGCGACACATCCCATCTCCAGTTGATCTCCGTGCGACACCGGTATTCGCGTCAAGAACGCCGTGGCCACGCGTGCATTGTGGAGGAACGGTTGTCGCTTCGTCATGCGAGCTCGTTCCTTAGCACGGACTCGACGGATTCCAATCTCATCACGCGCCCTGCGACAAGGAACAGACTTTCATGTGCCGCCGCGGCCAATCGCGAATTGATCCGACCGAGCAAATCTCGATAGGAACGCCCAAGCTCTGTTTCCGGGTGCACGCCGAGCCCAACCTCGTTCGAGACAACCACGGTCGGTTGGAATCGGAAAAGCAGAGCATCAATCAAGGCCTCAACTTCGCCATTGATCTGCGCCTCGTTCCATCTCTCGTGCAATACATTGGCGGTCCACACAGTCATGCAATCGACGATCATGAATCCGGACGCACTGCGGGCTGCTCTTGCCACGTGAAGTGGTTCTTCGATCGTCGTCCAAGTCACAGGACGGCCTGCGCGGTGGTGCTCGATTCTCGACCGCATATCGGCATCAAATGCAACCGCGGTTGCCAGAACCGTGACGTCACATTCTCCACGAATCGCAAGTCGCTCGGCCAGCGCACTTTTTCCGCTTCGAGCGCCTCCGAGGATGAGGGTGTAGCCGTTGTTGCTCAAAAATCAACCCCGCGCATGGCTGCAATTCCCCGATCGTAGGCATGGTGCAAGGAACGCACTTCCGATGCAGTGTCAGCCAACGCCACAAGTCGGGGGTCTGCATCCCGACCGGTGATGACAACACTGACGTCGGATGGACGACGAGCAATGACATCAACGACCTCGTCGGTATCGATCCAGTTCCACGAACAGAGATAGGTCAACTCATCAAGCACGATGAGGCGGTGACTGCCGGCGCGAATGTACTCGGCCGCTTTGTTCCAAGCGGTCCGCGCAAGCGTGATGTCATTCTGCATGTTCGTGGAGTCCCAGGTGAAGCCCGCACCGAGCGCGGCGAATTCAATTCCGAGTGCACGACACGATTCTTCCTCTCCCGATTTCCACTGTCCTGACTTGATGAACTGGAGGACGATGACAGGCCACCCGAGTGCACGCGAACGAACCGCAGTCCCGATCGCCGCAGTGGTCTTCCCCTTGCCGTCGCCCGTATGCAGAACGACCAAGGACTCGGGAACAATCAAATCGGCAGGACGCGGATCGCTTGTCGGCGGAACTTGCTCATTCATTCTTCCCCCAGTTTTTCGATACGAGACGGTACGACAACAACGGTGCCATCGGCATCATGAATGACACGCACAGACACGCCGTAGAACTCGGCAAGTGTTTCAGCCTTCAGGACCTCTGACGCAGTGCCGTGTGCGACGCGGTAACCTTGATGGAGGAGACACAAGCGATCCGAATACAGACCGGCGAGTGTGAGATCGTGCATCGCCGAGACGACCGTGAGACCGTGTTCACGTCGCAACCTGTCGACAAGTTCGAGGGCCTGCTGCTGATGTCCAATGTCGAGTGCACTTGTCGGCTCGTCCAAGAGCAGGATTGGTGCCTCTTGGGCCACGGCACGGGCGATGACCACACGTTGGCGCTCACCACCTGACAGAGTCGCCAACTGTCGCCCACTGAACGTTCCGAGGTCCAGACGTGCGAGCACATCGTCCACAATCTCCCAGTCACTCTTCGTCTCGCGACCAAAATGCGAAATGTAGGGATTGCGACCCAACACGACGTACTCGCGAACACACATGTCGTCCGGCAACACGGGACTCTGGGGTACGTAGGCAACAATCTGTGCGCGTCGCTTCGGACTTCGGATGTTGAGCGGCGAACCATCGACGAAAATCTGCCCAAGGTGAGGAACCAATCCCGCCGTTGCCCGCAACAAGGAACTCTTGCCTGCGCCGTTCGGACCGATGAGGCACAGCCACTCTCCTGGTTTCACCGCATCGGAGAAGTTTGCAAGAGCCGTGACGCCCCCGTACGCCACACCAAGATCCGTGAACGTCAGAGAGGCCATATCCGCTTTTTCATCTCGACATCTGGCGCGTACGCAACAACAAGAGGAAGAAAGGAGCACCCAAGAAAGCTGTCACAACTCCGATCGGTGTCTCCGACGGATCTTGAAGAACTCGACCCGGTATGTCTGCCAAAACGAGGAAAGATGCACCCACGAAAGTCGTTAGTGGCAGCACAGCTTTGTAACTCGCGCCAGCCAACAGGCGAACGGCGTGCGGCACGATGATTCCAACGAAGCCAATGAGACCGCTGACAGCCACGACTGCCGAAGTACCGAGCGTCGCTGCAACAACGACCGTGAAGCGAACGCGCCGTACTGCCGCGCCGAGAGCAACCGCCTCGTCCTCTCCGACCCGCATTACGTCGAGCAGACGCCTGTGTAAAAGCAACGTACCGCTGCTCACGAGAACATAGGGCAAGATGAGGCGCACGTCGCTCCACGTTGCAGAACTGAGGCGACCGAGAATCCATGAGTACACCTGGCGAATGACATCGGTGTTTCGTTGGAGCATGAATGTTTGCACTGCGGTTGCCAGTGCGGTCACCGCAACACCTGCAAGAACAAGCGTCGCACCGTTGCGACGTCCCTCCACTGCAACACCGATTGCATACGTCACAAACACCGCAATCAAGCCTCCCAAGAAAGCAGCGAGTGGAAGAGGGTCGATGATCCACGAGCTCGATCCCGAGCGGTTCAATGTAAAGACGACAGTCGCGCCGAGACCCGCACCCGCCGCAACCCCAAGTAGGTAGGGATCAACAAGTGGATTCCGGAACACTCCTTGGTAGCTGGCGCCCGACAAGGCAAGGGTTGAGCCCACAAGAGCGGCGAGGATGACTCGCGGCATGCGGATTTCCCAGACAATGATCCATTCGCGCTGACTGACACCGCTGTCAATCGCGATGAGGGGCAAACGATCGATGAGTGCCAGCGGGACGCGCCACCACGTCGGCCCCGCTGGCCCCACCATCGCACCGAGAAGAAGCGCCATGCACGCCACCGTGACGGCGACGGGCAACCACCATCGAGCGGGAATGATTCGCTTCGTTGGTGTGGGCACCTGATCGGTGTGCACGAAGTTGCCGCTAGCCCTTTGCCGCGGTTACGAACTTCGTCACGACTTCGGCGACGACCTTCACGAGGTCGACCACGCGTGGTCCCCAACGCGAGGCGATGTCATCGTCGAGTTCCACGACATTGTCGTTCGCAACCGCGTCAATGACGTCCCATCCGGCACGCGCCGAAACGGTTGCGGCCGTCTGCTCGCAGCACTTCGTGTCGGCCAGGAAGATCATCTGCGGGTTCGACGAAATGATCGCCTCTGCCGACAATTGCGGATAGTCGTTGCCCGACTCGGCAGTGTCGGCAATGTTCTGCAACATGAACTTCGACATCAATTGTCCAATGAAGGTGTTTGACGTGACCGAAAAATATGTGTTGTCGAGTTCGTAGTAGTACGACACCGGTGCATCGGGAAGTTCGAGCGATGTCACGATTCCATCGATTTCTGACTTCATGGTCGATACCAATTCGTCGGCTTCCGCTGCCTTGCCGGTGAGATCACCAAGTTCGGTGATCTGCACGTATGAATCATCAAGCGTCATCGCGGGCGCACCGAACCAGACCTCGATGTTGAGTACCTCCAACTGGTCCTGCAGGTTTCCCGAGTCAAACGCGAGAAGAACGACGGTCGGGTCGAGCTCTGCGATTGCCTCGACGCTGGGTTCGAATGCGTCGATCTTCGTGGCGAAGTCGGCGGCTTCCTGCGGGTAATTGCTGTAGTTGTCGACGGCGACGATTTGGTCTTGCGCGCCGAGCGCGTAGAGCATTTCCGTGGCGGTTGCCGACAGCGACACGATGCGCTCGCCCGCCATCTCCTTGGCATCCGCCGGTTCTTCGGCAACGGTGTCGGCCGGTGTCGTCGTTTCGGCAACGGCAGGTTCGGTCGTTGCGGGTTTGCTGGCGTCGGGATCCGCGCCACAGGCCGCGAACAAAAGTGTTCCGGCGAGCAGGCCGACGAAACGCCGACGATTGAGTGTTTTCAATGACATGTTCTTCCTCCGAAGATTGCTGGAGAAAGAAGAGTGGGTCGAAGACGGGACTTCCCGTACCGCGGACCGCCCTTCCTTCGAGGACTGGTAAACGCACGTGAGGCAGGCGACCGGACTCGGGATTCACGTCGGAATCCTCCACCGTTGCGGGACAGTGCCGGGTTTTCACCGGACTTCGCTGTATTTCACGTCCCACGACTATTGCCGTGGTGAGACCACCCTAGCAGGTCTTACTTGGCGCAGAGAGAGGCGAAGCGCGTGATGCCCTCGACGATGTCGTCATCGCCAAGCGCAAAGGAAAAGCGCGCGTAACCGGGCGCACCGAATGCCTCGCCGGGCACGAAAGCGACCTTTGCGTGCTCGAGAACGAGGTCGGCAAGTTCGAGTGTCGACGATGCAACGTGCCCGCTGAGCGAACGACCGAGCAGACCCTGCACGTGCGGGAAACAATAGAACGCGCCCTGCGGTTCGAGGCAGGTGACACCTGGAATGTCGGAGAGCAGCTTGTGCATCGTCTTGCCACGACGTTCGAACGCGTTGCGCATCATCTTCACTGCTTCGAGGTCGCCGCTGACTGCTGCGAGCGCGGCAATCTGCGCAACGTTCGAAACGTTCGACGTTGAGTGCGACTGGAAGTTGATGGCCGCCTTCATCACGTCGTCGGGTCCGATCATCCAGCCGACACGCCATCCGGTCATCGCATAGGTTTTCGCAACGCCGTTCACGATCACGCACTGGGTCGCAACTTCGGGAACGAGCGTCGGCATCGATGCGAACGTGTGCGTGCCGTAGGTGAGGTGCTCGTAGATCTCGTCGGTGATCACCCAAATCCCGTTGTCGGCGGCCCACTTGCCGATTGCGGCGATTTCCTCGGGCGGGTACACGGCACCACTGGGGTTGTCGGGCGACACGAACA
>JBJTYJ010000232.1:0-2347 GCA_046082705.1 Actinomycetota bacterium
GTGCCTGGTGGGTCGGACGTGTGGCAGCCGCTCGTGTGGGTGCTGGCCGTGTTGACGATGACCGTCGGCAACGTGCTCGCGCTGCGCCAAACGAACATCGTGCGCATGCTCGCGTACTCGTCGATCAGCCAAGGCGGATTCATCCTGATGCCGCTCGCCGTTGCCGCCGAAGGTGGGGCGGGTGAATCAGTGTTGCGGTCGGTCGTGACTTATCTCATCGTGTACGCAGCGACGAACCTCGGCACGTTCGCCGTGATTCTCGCCGTCAGCCGCAAGACGCGCAGCGGTGAGATCTCGTCGTTCGGTGGTCTCTTCAGTTACGCGCCGGGTCTCGGCGTGGTCATGACGATTTTCCTCGGCTCGCTTGCCGGCATTCCGCCGCTCGGCGGCTGGATCGGCAAGTTCTCCGCATTCCAGGCGGTGCTCGAAGCCGGCACCGGTTGGGCGTATGCAATCGCGGTCGTCGGCGCGGTGAACTCGGTCGTTGCCTTCGGCTACTACGGCAACGTGATGCGCGAGATCTGGATGCGTCCGGTGCCCGATGGTGACACCACACCGATTCGCACGCCTGCGCCGTTGGTGCTTGCGCTGTCGATCACGACGCTCTCGACGCTGGCACTCGGTGTACTGCCCGGTGTGGCGCTGCACTTCGGCGACCTCGCCACCTTCGCTGGTGCCATCGGCGGCTGATCACATCCACGCGGAGATTTCCGCGGCGGGCGGAGCGATTCCGTTCCGTCGTTTCATGGAGCTCGCCCTTTACGGCGACGACGGTTTCTATTCAGGGGTCGGTTCGGCGGGTCGCCGTGGGGACTTCATCACGTCTCCCGAGGTGGGTCCATTGTTCGGCACCGTTCTCGCGCGGGCACTCGATGCGTGGTGGCACGAGATGGGGGAACCCTCCGACTTCACCGTCGCCGAGGCCGCGGCGGGTCCGGGCACACTCGCGCGGTCGATCCTTGCGGCACGGCCCGCGTGTCTGGGCAGCGGGCGTTACGTGGCTGTCGAAGTGTCGGAGGCACAACGTGAACGTCACCCTGACGGGGTCGATTCGCGGTCGACGATGCCCGACGCACCGTTCAGCGGCGTGATCATCGCCAACGAATTGCTCGACAATCTGCCCTTCGACATCGCAGTCTTCGATGGAGGTTGGCGCGAAGCGTGGATTGCATCGAGCGATGGTCGGTTCGTCGAAGTCCTGCGACCTTTCGACGTCGTGCCATCGGTGCTTCCCGCGAATGCACCGCACGGTGCACGCGCGCCGATACAGCATGCTGCGCGGGCCTGGCTGACCGATGCATTTTCCCGACTCGCACGGGGGCGCGTGTTGTTGTTCGACTACTGCACGCCGCTCACCGCGGTCGCTGCGTTGTCACCGTGGCGCGAATGGCTGCGCACCTACGCGAACCACGAACGCGGCGGTCACTATCTTGCGAGTCCCGGCACACAGGACATCACCACACAGGTGATGCTCGACCAACTGGAATCGGTTGCTGCTCCGGAAACGATCCGCACACAGGCGCAGTTCCTGCAACTGTGGGGTATCGATGAACTGGTGGAAGAAGGGCGTCGCGCGTGGGAAGCGGCAGCAGCAAAACCCGATTTGGCTGCGATGAAGATGCGCTCGCGCATCAGCGAAGCACAGGCACTGCTCGACTCGAGTGGTCTCGGAAGTTTTACCGCATTGACCTATCGAACCGACTGAAGACCTCGATCCAGTTCGTGTCTTCGGGTCGGTCGACCCCCGCCATCGTGACGAGCGAGAGGCCGATCGGAACGGCGAGCAGCAGTGTCGCGATCGTGTGCGCATCGATCGTCTTCGAGATCGCACCTTCGGCCTGGGCATCGTCGACGATGCGGCGGTACATGGCGTAGTGCTCGCGCACGCGGGGTCGGAGAATTTCCCGTGCGGCGGGGTCACGCCACGACGCGTAGTAGGCCTCGATCAACAACTGTTGCGCTGGCGTCGGCCCCGTGTTGCCGGCATTGCGTGGAACCGTCGCTGCGACCTTCAGCATCCAATCGGATCCTGCGAGGCCGGAAGATTCCATGAAGTCGGCGTTGCTGCGCACCTGCGCCGACAGCGCAGTTTCCAGCGCGGCGCGGAACAGTTCCTCTTTGTTGGCAAACCAGGTGTACACCGAGCCGGGAGTCATCTCGGCGCGTTCGGCGATCTCGGCGAGTCGTGCACGCTCGAAGCCGACTGCCGCGATCTCTTCGGTTGCCGCCTCGAGCAAACGCTCCTTGCTGGCCAGAGCCCACGGTCGGCGGTCGCGACCGTCGATGTGGATGACGTTCTTTGCTGTCTTGCTGGGCACACCTGCGCGCTTTGCGCCGGCCTTCTTCG
>JBJTYJ010000233.1:0-14289 GCA_046082705.1 Actinomycetota bacterium
ATGCATCTCGAAGGAATCTCCGAGGGCGAGATCGCCGAACTGAACATCCCGACCGGTCTGACCCTGATCGACCACCAGCGAACCGGCGGCCATGGTCACTTCGTCGCCGGCCTTGGCGATCTTCTCGAGGTCCTTGTTCGAACACGACGAGAAGAGCGAAACCCTGCGAAGGCTTTCCAGATACGACTTTTTGCTTGCCATGAGCATCACTATACGACGCTCGTGAACATGTGACGGACGGAGCGATCGGACAGCCGTCACCCGTCTGAGCCGACGGGCACACCGGGCTGATCAGGCCCCGGCTTGTTTGGCCACGGCGGCGGCCGCCGCCGCGATCGCTGCCGCATCGCCCAGGTACTCGGCCGAGCGAACCGCCATGCGGTCGTCGAACTCGTAACGACGAGGCGCACCGGTCGGAATGTTCAGTTCGGCGATCTCGTCCTCGGAGATTCCTTCGAGATGCATCACGAGCGCCCGCAGCGAGTTGCCATGGGCCGTCACCAGAACGTCCAGTCCCGACCGGAGTTGGGGAACCACTTCGTCGTTCCAGTACGGAAGCACCCGGGCGACGACATCCTTCAGACACTCGCTCGCTGGAAGTACGTCGGGGTCGAGCAACCGATAGCGGCGGTCGTTCGCGGGATGTTCGGGGCTCGACAAATCCACGGGCGGCGGCGCAACGTCGAAACTTCGACGCCACAACTTGGTCTGCTCGGCTCCGTGCTTCTCGGTCGTCGCCTTCTTGTCGAGACCTTGCAACGCTCCGTAATGCCGTTCGTTGAGTCGCCACGAACGACTGACCGGCAACCACACCTGACCCATCGCTTCGAGGGCCAGATTGCACGTCACGACCGCACGCTCGAGCAGCGACGTGTGCGCGTGGTCGAAGAAGATGCCGGCAGCAGCCATCGTTCGACCGGCGGCAGCGGCCTCGGTCCGGCCTTTGTCCGACAACGGGACGTCGTGCCAACCCGTGAAGAGGTTCTGCTGATTCCACGTGCTCTCGCCGTGGCGCAGGATCACCAGCGTGCCGACCATCGGTTTCTCCTAGAGGAAGAGTTCGGCGATCTGCACGGCGTTGAGCGCAGCACCCTTACGTAGGTTGTCGTTGCTCACGAAAAGCACGAGTCCGCGGTTGCCGTCGACCGAGGAGTCCTGGCGAATACGGCCCACGTAACTCGGATCTTTGCCGGCGGCCTCGAGTGGAGTCGGGACGTCGAGCACCACCACACCGGGCGCCTTCTGGAGTAGTTCGGTGGCCCGGGCCACCGGGATCGAACGCGCGAACTCGGCGTTGATGCTCAGCGAGTGACCCGTGAAGACCGGAACGCGCACGCAAGTCACCGAGACGCGCAGGTTAGGAATGGCGAGAATCTTGCGACTCTCGTTGCGGAGCTTCTGTTCTTCGTCGGTCTCGAAAGAACCGTCGTCGACGTACTTGCCGGCGTACGGCAGAACGTTGAACGCGATCGGCTTGGCAAACTTCGCCGGTGCCGGATACGGAACGGCTTCACCGTCGAAGGTCAGTTCGCGTGCACCACCGGTGACCTCGCGCGCCTGCTTGTCGAGTTCGTCCACACCGGCCAAGCCACCACCCGAGACGGCCTGATACGTGCTCACGACGATTCTCTGGAGATCGGCTTCGTCGTGCAACACCTTCAGGACCGGCATGGCGGCCATGGTCGTGCAGTTCGGGTTGGCGATGATTCCCTTGGGTGCCCGCCGAGCTTCGGCTGGATTGACTTCGCTCACCACGAGAGGAACCTCAGGATCCATGCGCCAAGCCGACGAGTTGTCGATCACGGTCACACCCGCGGCCGCGAAGCGCGGTGCGAGTTCCTTCGACGACGATGCTCCCGCCGAGAACAAGGCGATGTCGAGACCGTGCGGATCGGCGGTCGACGCGTCCTCGACGGTGACGGGCTGACCCTTCCAAGGCAACGTGCTTCCAGCCGAACGGGCCGACGCGAAGAATCGAATCTCATCGACTGGAAAGCGGCGCTCCTCGAGGAGGGTCCGCATGACGGCTCCCACCTGTCCGGTCGCGCCGACGACACCGATACGCATGCCCCGCAGGCTAACTGTGGACCGGCCCGGAAGGACCGGTCGTTTTCACTTCCGCTCGGGAAGAGGTGCGCTGTACGCCTGGCCGCTGTCGAGGCCGAAAGCGGTGTGCAACGAACGGGCCGCCTTATCGAGGTCGGACGCCGGCACGACCACCGAGATACGAATGGTGGAAGTCGAGATCATCTCGATGTTCACACCCGAATCGGCCAACGTGCGGAACATCTTGGCGGCGATGCCCGGGCTTGTCTTCATGCCGGCACCCACGAGAGAGATCTTGGCGATCGAGTCGTCGTGAACGATTCCGCTGGCACCGATCTGCGCAGCCACCGAGGCCACGATCGATTCGGCAACTTTCATGTCGGCCTTGGGAACCGTGAAGCTGATGTCGGTCGTGCCATCGGTGGACGTGTTCTGAACGATCATGTCGACGTTCACGTTCGACTGCGCGAGCGGTTCGAACAACGATGCCGAGATTCCCGGGCGATCGGGGACCTTGCGCACCGTGACCTTGGCTTCACTCACGTCGGTGACCACACCGGAGATGATCGGATCTTCCATCGAAGGCTCCTGACTCGTGACCCAGGTGCCCGGCTCCCACGTGAAGCTCGAGCGGACCTGGATGGGAACATTGTGATTGCGGGCGAACTCGACCGAACGCAGAGCCAGAACCTTGCTGCCAGCGCCGGCCATCTCGAGCATCTCGTCGAAGTTCACGTGCGCGAGTTTGCGCGCCTGCGGGACGATGCGCGGATCAGCGGAGAACACTCCGGTGACGTCGGTGTAGATCTCGCAACTGTCGGCGTTGAGTGCCGCGGCCAGCGCGACTGCGGTGGTGTCGGATCCACCACGACCGAGCGTGGTGATCTCCCGATCGGTGCTCACGCCTTGGAAGCCGGCGACCACGCACACCTTGCCCGCCGCCAGCGCCTCGCGAACGCGGTCGCCCTTGACTTCGAGGATCTTGGCCTTCGTGTGCACGGTGTCGGTGATGATGCCGACCTGGCTGCCCGTGAAGCTCACGGCGTCGATGCCGATACCGGCCAAGGCCATGCTCACCAACGACATCGAGATGCGTTCACCCGTGGTGAGCAGCATGTCCATCTCGCGACCGGGTTGAGTGGACGAGACCTCGTTGGCGAGTTTGATCAGGTTGTCGGTCGATTTACCCATCGCCGAGACGACCACCACCACATCGGCACCGTGGCGCTTGGTGAAGGCCACGTGTTCGGCGACGGCCTTGATGCGCTCGGGGTCGGCAACCGACGTGCCACCGAATTTTTGGACCACTACTGCCACAGATGAGAAACGCTATCGGCGCGCGGCTAGCCTGCGGAACCCGTGGGCACCGAAAAGCGCGAACGTCAAAAGCAGAACCGTCAACAGCGACTCTCCGAACTCGCCGTGCAGCAAAAGCGGGCGAAGGTGAAAAAGCGCGGGCTCCAGTTCGGCATCGGCATTCCCGGCGTCATCCTCGCGCTGTTCCTCATCGTGAACGTCTTTGCGGGTGATGATTCGGGGCCAAGCGACGACGCGATCAAAGAAGAGATCCAGGCCCTCCTCGGTGCGACCACCCTTCCCGAGGGTGCAACCGACGATGCCACTGCCTCCACCATCCCAGCGACCACGGTTCCCGGAAAGACCATCTCGGGAGACACGGCGTGTCCGAAGGCCGATGGCACCGAAGAGCGCGTGACCAAGTTCGAAAAAGCGCCACCGATGTGCATCGACGCAACCAAGACCTACACGGCCATCTTCGACACCTCCGAGGGTGAGATCGAGGTTCTTCTCGACACCGCAAAGACTCCGAAGACCGTCAACAACTTCGTCGTACTCGCCCGTTACAAGTACTACGACGGCACCACGATCTTCCGCACCGACCCCTCGATCGACATCATCCAGGGCGGTGGTCTCACCAACACCGACGACCCGGGTTACACCATCGAAGACGAGGGCAACGGCTACAAGTACGTCGAAGGCGACCTTGCAATGGCCCGCACGATGGAACCCAACAGCGCAGGCGGCCAGTGGTTCTTCGTGACCGGCCCGAACGCAGCGGCACTCGACAGTCAGGGCACGTACGTGAACTTTGGCAAGGTCGCCTCCGGTCTCGACGTGGTGAAGGGCATCCTCGCCCTCAACTCTGGCTCCGGCGACCTTGGTGGCGCACCGAGCCGCACCGTCGTGATCAAGTCGGTTGCAATCATCGAATCCTGAGCCCACGCTCAGTCGACCGACCTTCAGACAACGAAGCGCTGTTCGAGGCGTGACATCGCCTCGCTACTGACACCGAGTTCTCGCGCGAATGCGCGCATCGAACCGTGTTCGGCAACCCAACCCGCCATCAGGTCGCGCAGCGCGCGACCATCTGCATCGAGAAACGCTGCGGGTGCATTCCCAAGTCGCTCTTTCAGATTCGAGTCGTACGACTCGGCCCACGCGCGCAGACGCGCCATACCGTCGTTGCTGAGTTCGAAGTCGGCAACCACGATGTCGTCAGGAACGCCGACGATCGTCAGCATCATCATTGCGACGAGACCCGTGCGGTCTTTTCCTGCCGCACAGTTGAAGACGACCGGGTCGTCGAGCATCGCCACGGTTTCGACGGCGGCTGCAAGACGGTGGCCACCCTTGCGAATCATCTCCGGATAGGCCCACATCAAGAATTCGTACGCCGTATCCACGTCGGGCGTGTCGTCGTCGGCCCACGGAATGTCGAGGACGGGAAAATGGTGCAACGTCACCTGGTACAGGTCGTCGCTGAACCGACCGCGCGTTTCCCATTCATGGGCCGAGCGCAGGTCGACGACGTGACGCACGTTGCGCGACTGCAAGGTCGCCCAGTCAGCCTCGTTCAGGCTGTAGAGGGCGTCGGATCGGTAGACAACACCCCACCGCGTCGAGCGGCCATCGGTCGTGGGGTATCCCCCAAGATCGCGGAAATTGTGGGCGGTCTGCAGCGGCACATGCCGGTCGGGGTGCGCGGTGAATTCACTCGCCAGTCGGGGGGTCACGCGATCACCCTATTGACCCTTGCCTTAGTTACCGATGGGTAACTAAGGTCAGCGCCATGTCTTCACCTGCCCTTTCACAACCCGCCACCCCCGGTCACCCACTCGGCATCGCAGGTTCAGGAATCATGGCGGCCGGCATCGCAGAGGTCGCCCTGTTGGCCGGTTTCGACGTTGTGGTGCGCTCGCGAACCGAACGTGGTGCAGCCGACCTCGTCGCGCAAGTGTCGAAGAGTCTCGGTAGGCGCGTCGAACGCGGCAAGCTGGAATCACAGGTGCGCGATGCCGCGCTGCAGCGTCTTGCCACGACGACCGCGCTCGTCGATTTGGCGAGTTGTTCGATGGTCATCGAATCAGTCGTCGAGGACAACGAGCAAAAGATGTCATTGTTGCGCGAACTCGACGCCGCGATGCCGGCAGAGTCGATCATTGCCACGAACACCAGTACGCTGTCGGTGTCGAATCTCGCCCTGGCGACTTCGCGACCAGATCGTGTGTGCGGCATTCACTTCTTCAATCCCGCGACCACGATGCCCCTCGTCGAGGTGATTCGTCCGGTCACCGCTTCGCAGTCGACGATCGATGCGGCTCTCGCATTCGTCTCATCATGTGGCAAAGACGCCGTTCTTGTGCGCGACGACCCGGGCTTCATCGTGAACGCATTGCTGTTCCCCTATCTCAACAACGCGATCAAGATGATGGAACGCGGCACCGCATCGATCGACGACATCGACACGGCCATGAGGGGAGGATGCAACTTCCCGATGGGGCCTTTCTCCCTGCTCGATCTCGTCGGCATCGACACTTCGCTATCCATCATCGAAACCCTCCACGCAGCTTCGGGAAACGACGCCGATCGCCCCGCCGACTCGTTGGTTCGCCTCGTCGCCGAAGGCCACCTCGGGCGCAAGACCGGTCGGGGCTTCCGCACCTACTGACACGACGCACTAGAACTTGTTGCGTGGCATGGGACGCAACGCCGGTTCACGTCGGTGAAAGCCGCTGGGATTTTCCGCCTCCCGACAACTGGTCGAACGACGACCTTGTCGCAGCAGGTGCCGATCTCGAGCCGGCGACCCTGGTGCGCGCGTATCGGTCGGGGCTCTTTCCGATGGGCATCGGGCGCACCAACCGCCAGATCGGATGGTGGTCTCCCGCTGCGCGAGGCATTCTTCCCCTCGACTCACTGCGCATCACTCGTTCGATGCGCCAGAGCGCGCGGCGCTACACGGTCACCATCGATACGTGCTTCGGGGAGGTGATCCGCGCCTGCGCGTCACCGACACGTGAGGGCGTGTGGATCACGCGCCACTTCATCGATGCCTACGAAGAACTGCACCGTCTCGGTTGGGCGCATTCGGTCGAAACCCGCAACGCCGAAGGTCACCTGGTCGGTGGTCTGTATGGAGTACGTATCGGGGCGTTCTTCGCGGGTGAGTCGATGTTCCACATCCAACGCGACGCAAGCAAGGTCGCACTCATGCACCTCGTTGCCACGATGCGGGCCTCGGGAGTGACCCTCCTCGACGTTCAATGGAGCACCCCGCACCTCGAGTCGCTCGGGGTGATCGAGGTCCCCCGGGCCGAGTACCTCGAAGCACTGGGGCGTGCCGTTGGGAATTCCTGACCGACGCGTGAGACTTGTCCCATGACCGCCGAAAACCGCCCCGCCGAACCCCGTCGCGAAGACGCGTGGCTGATGCGCACCTATTCGGGGCACTCCACCGCCAAGGCCTCGAACGAGCTGTACCGCACGAACCTCTCGAAGGGTCAAACGGGTCTGTCGATCGCATTCGACCTGCCGACGCAAACCGGCTACGACCCCGACCACGTTCTCGCCCGCGGAGAAGTGGGCAAGGTCGGCGTTCCCGTTGCACACCTCGGCCACATGCGCACGCTTCTCGACGGAATTCCGCCCGGGCAGATGAACACCTCGATGACGATCAATGCAACGGCCGCATGGTTGCTCGCGTTGTACGTCGCCAACGCCGAAGAACAGGGCACGCCGAGCACCGCGCTGCGTGGAACGACACAGAACGACATCGTGAAGGAATACCTCTCGCGCGGCACCTATATTTTCCCGCCGGCACCCTCGAAGCGGTTGATCGTCGACATGGTGGCGTGGTGCACGAACAACGCACCGAAGTGGAATCCGATGAACGTGTGCTCGTACCACCTGCAGGAAGCCGGGGCCACGCCGGTTCAGGAAATCGCCTACTCGCTCGCCACCGCCATCGACATCCTCGACGCGGTGCGTGCCAGCGGCCAGGTCGAAGAAGCACAGTTCGCCCAGGTTTTCGGCTCCATTTCGTTCTTCGTCAACGCCGGCATTCGGTTCGTCGACGAAATGTGCAAGATGCGCGCATTCACCGAATTGTGGGACCGCTTGGGCCTGGAACGGTACGGCGTCACCGACGCAAAGGCCCGGCGCTTCCGCTACGGCGTGCAGGTCAACTCGCTCGGGCTCACCGAAGCACAACCGGAAAACAACGTCCAGCGCATCGTGCTCGAAATGCTCGCCGTCACGCTGTCGAAAAAAGCCCGTGCGCGTTCGGTGCAGCTGCCCGCATGGAACGAGGCCCTCGGCCTTCCGCGTCCGTGGGACCAGCAATGGTCGCTGCGCATGCAACAGGTCCTCGCATTCGAAACCGACCTCCTCGAACACGGCGACATCTTCGACGGCTCGAAGGTCGTCGAGTCGCGCACCGCAGAAATTCGCGACGCAGCGTGGGAAGAGCTGCAGGAAATCCTGGCGCTCGGCGGCGCGTTCGAAGCCATCGAAGAACTGAAGGGGCGCCTCGTTGCATCGATGGCCGAGCGCACCCGGCGCATCGAAACCGGCGACCAAGTCGTGGTGGGTGTCAACAAGTTCACCGAAACCACCGACTCACCGCTCGGTGGCGACGGCAACATCCTGAAGGTCGACCCGGCCGTCGAGACAGAGACGATCGCCGACACCAACGCCTGGCGCGCAGGCCGCGACAACGCAGCAGTCGAGGCCGCCCTTCACGAGTTGCGTCACGCCGCCGCCGAAGGCTTGAACATCGTGCCGCCATCGATCGCGCTGGCCAAAGCCGGCGGGACCACGGGAGAATGGGGCACGGCGCTGCGCGAGATCTTCGGCGAATACCGCGCCCCAACCGGCGTCGCAGCGGCTCTCGGTCGCCGCACGGCCGAACTTGCCGATGTCGCCCAGTTCGTGAAGAGCATTCCGGGCGGGCCACCCAAGTTCCTCGTCGCCAAGCCCGGCCTCGATGGTCACTCAAACGGAGCCGAACAGATCGCCGTGGCGGCGCGCGACGCGGGCATGGAAGTCGTCTACAGCGGCATCCGGCTCACGCCCGAACAAATCGTCGCCAGTGCGCGCGACGAAGACCCCGACATCATCGGCCTGTCCATCCTGTCGGGTTCGCACCTCTCGCTTGTTCCCGAGGTTCTCAGCCTGCTCGCGGCCGAGGGTCTCGATACACCGGTCATCGTCGGCGGCATCATTCCCGAAGACGACCGCGATGATCTCCGCAAGCGCGGCATTGCAGCGGTCTACACACCGAAGGACTTCGACATCTCGCGCATCATGAGCGAGATCGCGCACATCGCCGCGGCGCACCGCAGCAAATAGCTATAGGCGTTTGTGAATCGTCTGCACGAACCGCTTATAAGCGTTCGTGATTGATCCACTCCGCGAAGGCGGGGGTGGATTCGAATGAGGTGATCAACGCGTAGCGGGGAAAGTCGTGGTTGTGCACCACGACGTGCCACAGACGCTGTGTGTCGACGACGAAGCGCGCACCCTGGGGCAATGGAACGCGGCGTTCGGTCGCCGGGTCGGGAAGACCATCGGCGTCGTTGTCCATCAACAGCATGTAGCTGTCGGGGCTGTGCGTGAGTTCCACCCAACTGCGCACGATCCAACCCTCGTTCTCGGGGTTCAGACGGTTGTTGTCGTCGCGATGAATCGAGCGGATGGCAGTGTCACGGTCCTGCGGTTCGAGCTTGATGATGCGAACGCGACCGAAGTTTGCGCCTGTCCCCTGCACGTATTTCGCCAGCGTCGGCGCCTTGGCTGCGTTCGACGTGAACATCGCGCCCTTGTCGGGTTTGCCCTTGTCCCAGAAGCCGCGGCAATCAAGCTCGCCGTCGGCCGACGCGATCGGCGCAAAGTTCGTGTCACCGCCGCTCTTCCAGTCCATGTACTCGAGCGATTCCCATTCAACTGACGGCACCGTGAAGTCGATCGGCTTCAAAGCCACGAAGCCGGTGTCGTCGAGAACCGGCATCCGGTAGTGGCCGCTTTGCAGCGGAATCTTCACCGACCAGTGGTCGAGCGTCGGCCAGAACGTCGTTGCCATGATTCCCAGTGTAAGGCTCTAGGGCTTCGCGGTGGTGTTGGGAATGACCGCCACGAAACCCGTTGCGGACGGAAGTTTCAGGACATCTCCCGCGTTGACCTTGTCGGGATTCTCAAGTTCGTTGAGATCGATGATTTCCTGCATGTCGAGGTTGAACTTCTGCGCGATCGAGAACAACGATTCACCCGGCATGACTTTGTAATCCGATGGTGGCGCTGAAGTCGTCGTCGTCGACGGAGGGACTGTGGTCGAAGTCGATGTTGACGTGGTGGTTGTCGACGTCGAGGCGTCGCCACCAATCGCCGATGCAACCACGGCCGCAATGGAAAACACGATCATTCCTGCTGCCAACGACCACTGGAGACGTCCCTGAAGAACCATCACAGCGATGGTATGTCACACACTGCGCCATGCGATGGCATCGGCGAGTGAAACGAACTTCTCGTGTACGTCGCTGCTGAGGTCAAGGACATCAAGAGCACGCACGGCGGTGTCGGTGAGTGTGCCGATTTGTGATTCGACCGAAGCGAGCGCTCCGGTGTCGACGATGACGCGACGAATGTCATCAATGCGCGTTGCGTCGAGGCCGGCGGTACCGATGCCGCCGAGTACAGAACGTTGGGCCGGCGTGGCTGCAGTGATCGCTTGGGCGATCAGCGCCGTCGGCTTCGACTCCCGCAGGTCGTCGCCGGCAGGTTTACCGGTGACGTCAGGTTCACCGAACACACCCAGGACGTCGTCGCGCATCTGGAACGCCACGCCCAAGGACACTCCGTACCCCGACAAGGCATCGAGGACACCGCTCGTGACGTTCGGGTCGCCGATCAAGGCACCAATGTGCAGTGGCCGCTCGATGGTGTACTTGGCGGTCTTGAACAGCCCGATGCGCTCGGCTGTCGCCAACGTGAAGTCGCGCCGAACCGAACCGGACACGTCGAGGTACTGGCCGATGTTCACCTCGAGACGCATCTGCGCCCACACGTCGCGTACGCGTGCCGGCATCGACTCCATGAATTGGTCGGCGTAGACGTAGGCAAGGTCGCCGACCAGAATCGCCACTCCGTCACCGAAACGTTGCGCATCTCCGGCCCACCCGCCTTCGCGGTGGAGCCGCGCATGACGAACGTGGGTTGTTTCGTGTCCGCGACGCGATGCCGAGCCGTCGATGACGTCGTCATGGAACAACGCCATCGCGTGCAACATCTCGAGGGCGGCACCCGCACGCACAAGGTCGTCGTTCTTCGTACCCCCTGCGGCAAGGGCGCCGAGGAGACAGAACGCAGGGCGCATGCGCTTGCCACCACCCAGCACGAGTCCGCGCAGTTCGTCGAACAGCACGGCGAGGTCGGGGCTGTCGGCAATCCAACGACGCTCCTCACGCGTGATCAACGCGTCAAGTGCGGCCTCGACATCGCGGGCCAGTTCGCCGACGAATGGCGGAATTTCAGCCTTTGGCATCGATTTCGCCGACGACCTGTTCGACGTGCAGACGTGCGTCGCCGATTTTCGAACGACAGTGCTTGATGAGCGCGGCGGCACGCTTCACACGGTCGGCCAAGACATCGACGTCGATGCTCTCCGACTCGAGGCCATCGAGAATCTCTTCGAGTTCGGCAACGGCATCGGCGTAGCCCAATGACTCGACGTCGGATTTTGCTTTCGGGGTCTTCTTGCCTTCAGCCATTTGCCGTGTCCTTTCCGGTCACCGTGCTCGTGATTGTGCCGTCGGCAACCGTGGTCACCAACGTCTCGCCTTCCTTTACCTGCTTCGTTGAACGCAGTGTGCTGCCATCGGCAGCACGAGTGATGCTCCAGCCACGGGCCATCGTGTTCACGGGGTCGAGCAATCTCGTCCGTGCGTCGAACACCGACAGATTCCGTTCCGCCGAGGAGAGAATGGCACCGGGACGAGTGACGATTTGCTGTGTCACCAACGCGAGGCGGGTGTTGGCCCGTTCCACTGCACCGACCGCCATGGTTCGGATTCCACCTGCCCGCTCGAGCAAGCGTGCTTCGGCGACGTCGAGAAGTCCGCGGGTGTGGCGGGCGATCGACTGCCAGCCGGACTCGGCCGCATCCACCATTCTCTGGACACGGTCGATCAGCGCCGCGGCACAGGCGGTGGGTGTGGTGTAGTGCGCGTGGGCCACTTCGTCGGCGATGCTGACGTCGATTTCGTGGCCGAGACCGGTGACGACCGGCAAGGGCGACTGTGCGATCGCCACTGCTATTGCCTCGGCATCGAAACATGCGAGGTCGGTCTTCGACCCGCCACCACGCACCATCATGATCACGTCGATGTCATCGCGCGCACCGAGGGCCCACAACGCATCGACGATCTGTGGCACCGCGACGTCGCCCTGGACGCGCACGTTGGCGACCTTCAATTGGAACGGAAGACCCGACGCCTCGAACCTGCTGTGAATGTCGTGCCAGGCTGCGGTTCCCATGCTGGTGATGACACCGATACGCAACGGCAGATCGGGAAATTCGCGGTTGCGGTTCTCGTCGTACAAGCCGGCCGACTTCAACTTCTTCACCAGTTCGTCGCGCGTCGCCTGCATGTCGCCCAGGGTGAAGCGCGGGTCGATCGATGTGACCACCAGGCTGAACTTGCCTGCCGCGTCCCAAACGTTGGGTTTGCCGTAGACCCGCACCTTGATGCCGTCTTCCATCGCAACACGGTGTTCGCGCAACTTGTTGTTCACCCGCATGAGGTTGTCGTTGAAGAACGACAGATCAAGCGTGCCAACCGACTTGCCGTTCTTGTTCTCGACAAGTTGGCAGTAGGCATTGCGTCCGACCACGCGCCACTTCACGACTTCACCCTGCACCCACACACCGGGACTGAACTCGCGGCTGAGCACACGGTTGACCGACTTGATGAACTCGCTGACGCTCAGTGTGCGGTCGGCCGACGCCTCGTTCTCACCATCAACGCGCTCGTCTTCGAACTCGTCGTCGTCGAAGTCATCGTCGAGAAGGCTCACGAAAGAATCCCCTCGGCCGAGCCGGCGCGCACTTGCGCTGCGTACAGTCCGTCGCGTTCCATCAGTTCCTCGTGCGTGCCCGACTCGACGATGCGTCCCTTGTCGAGAACCACGATGCGATCGGCACTGTGCACGGTACTCAGGCGGTGCGCGATGACGAGCGCCGTACGTCCGCGTAGTGCCTCTTCGAGAGCAGCCTGAACTGCGGCCTCGTTCTCGTTGTCGAGGTGGCTCGTCGCCTCATCCAACACCATGATCGCCGGGTTCTTCAGCAGCAAACGTGCGATCGCCATACGCTGTTTTTCGCCACCCGACATGCGATAGCCGCGTTCACCCACGACGGTTCGAAACCCGTCGGGCAATGCGTCAATCGTGTCGATGATGCGCGCCGCGGCGCATGCCGCCCGAAGTTCGGTGTCGGTTGCGTCGGGCTTCGCATAGCGCAGGTTGTCGCCGATCGATTCGTGGAAGAGATGCGGGTCCTGCGACACGACTGCAATGGCCGAACGCAACGACTCGAGGGTCAACGAGCGCACGTCGTGGCCGTCGATCAACACTGCACCACCCGTCACGTCGTAGAGGCGCGGCACGAGCGCAGCAAGCGTGCTTTTCCCCGCGCCGCTTGCACCGACGAGTGCCACGGTTTCTCCCGGTTCGACACGAAGAGAAACACCCTGCAGTACGTCACTGTCGGGATCACTCCCCTGCATCACACCTGCTGCCTCGAGAGATGCGATCGACACCTCGCGTCCCGCCGGATACCTGAAGACGACATCGCGCAGTTCGATCGCACCCTTCGCCTCGACGAGGTCGACCGCGGCAGGCGAGTCGGTGATCATCACCGGGGCATCGAGAACCTCAAAGACCCGCTCGAAGCTGACAAAGGCGGTCATCACCTCGATACGCGAGTTCGTCAGCCCGGTCAGCGGTTGGTAGATGCGCTGCACGAATGCCGCCATCGCAACCAGTGTTCCCGCAGAAATGTCACCGTCGACCACCAGATACGCGCCAACCCCGTAGATTGCCGCGGCTCCGAGTGCACCAACCAATCCAAGTGCCACGAAGAACACACGGCCATAGAGCGCGGACCGCACGCCGATGTCACGTACGCGACCGGCCCGCCGGCCGAAGGCATCGACTTCGTCGCGGTGACGGCCGAACAGCTTGACGAGCAAAGCACCCGACACGTTGAAGCGTTCGGTCATCTGTGTGTTCATCTCGGCGTTCAGGCCCATCTGTTCACGCGAAATCTCCTGCAACTTCCGACCGACGTGCTTCGCGGGGAGAATGAAGAGCGGCAACACCACGAGCGACAGTGCAGTGAGTCGCCACTCGAGAGCGATCATCGCCGCCAGGGTTGTCGTCAGAACGACGACGTTCGACACCACACTGCCGAGAGTGGTGGTGACCGCAGTCTGCGCTCCGACGACGTCGTTGTTCAGGCGACTGATCAGTGACCCGGTCTGCGTACGCGTGAAGAATGCAATCGGCATCTGCTGAACCTTGTCGAACAAGGCAACACGCAGGTCGTAGATCAAGCCCTCGCCAATGCGCGACGAGTACCACCGCTGCACGATCGCGAGCAGCGCATCGCCAAGTGCAGCCAGCACCAAGACGGTCGCCAGCACGGTGATGAGCCCTTTGTCGGCGTCGGGAATCGCCGTATCAAGAATCGCGCGGAACAAGAGCGGGGGCGCAAGGGCCAGCAGAGCCGACACGAGAATCGCCCCGAGAAAGCCGGCGATCGACCATTGATAGGGCCGCGCAAAGGTCCACACCCGTCGCAACGCGCGTCTGCCGAGCTTCGCCCCGGCGCCGGCACTTGCGTCACCCGGCAGCATCATGTGTGGGTTCATGCGCACCCTCGTGAGGTTA
>JBJTYJ010000234.1:0-5592 GCA_046082705.1 Actinomycetota bacterium
CGACCCCGCACTGTTGCTCGGTGCGGTAATATCGCCCGAACAGGAAGCCCTTCGGCCCCGTCTTGATGCGCTTCTCGCCTGCACGGTCGGCGTCATCGACTGGATCGTCGATGGCGTCACGCAACGACTGCTCGGCGGCGCGCCCGCCGTCACCGAAGCGTTGCGCCGTCGCCGCATCGAGTCGTCCCCGACCGACAAGTTCGTCGAGCATCTGCTCGGTATCCACCACACGCGTGCAACGGTGGATCGGGGACGCGCCTTCATCCGCGGCATCATCGAATTCGGTGTCGGACAATTTTTCGATCACTGCGTCGGGGTCGGGCGAGAAAGCCGAGACGTAGGCATTCACCGCGTCGAGCAATGCGCCACGTAGGTGCGCGGCACGGAGCACCGCATGCGCCGCCAGTTCGTGAACGAGAACCCACATGCGAATATCGGCAAGCGGCAGATCCCATTCGCCGGCGAACGAGTCGACGTTCGCGGGAACGATGAGCAACGGCTTGTCGTTGTCACGGGGAAGGAGCAAGTCGTACTGTCCGAAGGCACGCGCGGCAAGTTGGCCGACCATCGATCCGACGGTCATGCCGAGCATCATCGGTGCCATCGCCGCCATGAGACCGTTCATCATCGACGCCATCGGGTCGGCCGAAGGTTCGAGCGACGTCTCGGCCCCGGGCCGCCGGGAAAGGGCGGCCGCCAAGTTGTCGAAGACGGGGCGGTAGGCGTCGAGGGTGGAATGGCACCATTGGGCGGGGGTCACGCATTCGATGCGCGGCTCGCGGGTGTCGGCGCCGCCGAGGAAGTCGACCACGTGCCGATGCGCAAGCGGGGCGAGGTTTTCAAAGGCGATTCGAGCGGCCGGGTCGACGTTCGCACCGCCCTGGCCGAGGCCGACGTACGCCACTTGGCGGGCGATGTCCCAGTTGAGGGGGCCCTGACCGGCAAGTGACTTCATGATGTCGCCGAGAAACGGCATCGCGCCGAAGGGATTGCCGTCGCCGAACGAACCGAACGGAAAGTTCCCCGATGGTGTGTCGTCGTCGGCCATGTCGTGATGATACGACGGTGTCGTCGCCAACGTCTCGTCGTCAGCGCAAACGGGACAACAACTCGTTGACCGCTGCAATCGGTACGAACCCCGTCGCGCCGTTGCGACTCGTGTAGACGCCGACCAGTCGTCCTTGGGCATCCTTCACGGGTGACGACTCGGGAACATCGACTGCGAGAACATCACCCGCGAGCGGGACGAAAGTTGCGGCATCGAAGATCACCGAGACGGCGATGGATGCCTCGAG
This sequence comes from Actinomycetota bacterium, assembly GCA_046082705.1. GTDB lineage: Bacteria > Actinomycetota > Acidimicrobiia > Acidimicrobiales > Ilumatobacteraceae > F1-20-MAGs119. The sequence continues at coordinate 1,296 of JBJTYJ010000234.1, forward strand.
TGTCTCGTTCGAACCAACCGTGACGCGCGAACCGACCGAAGGCGTCATCGGCGAAGTTTCGAATTCGGCCTGCACGTCGACCCGTTCATCGGCGCGAAGAACGCTGATGCCGAGTTTCTCGTCGAACTCGACGACTCGCAGCGGAACCGGTCGACCGCCGACGTTGGCGATGGTTGCATCACCGTTGCCGGTGGTCACGAACACGTCGTTCCCAGCCGCGAGAACGAGGCGGTTGCCGCCGACGGTGGGGAAGGCCGAGCCGGTGGTGACGTCGGCCGAGGGTGCCAGTGGTGTGGTGATGGCGACATTGCGTACGACGGGCAGAATCTCGCGCGGTGCTTCGCGGGGCATCACGAGCGCAACGAGACCAGCGAGGACACCAAAGCCGAGCACCCCGAGGAGGAGAGTGACGAACGGGCTGAGCGGCGGCGCGGGGCGACGGGAGTTTGCACGGCGTTGCTGGCCGATCTCGCTCGGGTGACGCCATGCTCGTTCGTGCCGGGGCAGCGGCGCGGGGGCCGTTGTCAGGCGCTCGTCGTCGTCAGCCATGAATGAGGACAGTAATTTCCCTCCGGCCGAATTGGTCGTCGGGCACTAATTCGTGACGCGTGGGTACGATTCGAAGCGTGTCAAGTCACCTGCTTCCCAACGACGGTTCGTCGAACGACTGGGTGGCGCTGACCGACCGCACACTTGATGTCGGCACTGCCTATGAGTGGGCTCTGCACCCGTCGTGCGGAGCCGTCGTGGTCTTTTCTGGCACCGTGCGCGATCACGCCGACGGTCGCGACAACGTGAGCCACCTCACCTACGATGCGTACGAAGACAAGGCCATTGCGCGGATGAACGAAATCGTTGCCGAGGCCCGTCGCCAGTGGCCAACCATCGTGCGCGTCGCGATGCTGCACCGCGTGGGGCGCCTGTCGCTGCTCGAGTCGTCGGTTCTGGTTGTGGTGTCGTCGCCGCATCGCCCCGAGGCGTTCGAGGCGGGACGTTTCTGCATCGACACGCTGAAGGTCGCCGTGCCGATCTGGAAACAAGAAGAGTGGTCCGACGGCACCAATTGGGGCACGGGCGCACACGACATTGGAAGCGTTCCCAGGTCGTGATTGCGGCACAGACTGCCGTCGTTGTCTTTGCGCTGCTTGCACTCGGTTGCGGTGCAACGTTGGCAACGATCCTGTTCCGTCAGCAACGACAGACCGGCATCTACGACGGCATCGAGAACTTCCGCCGACACATCGATGCGTTGTCGCCCGAGGCGCGACGTAACGTCGTCAGCAAACATGCACAATCGCGTGGTGGTGACCGCAACGAACCACGTCTGTAGGCGCGAGCGACCTACACTGGGCGTACATGGCCCGCGACCTTGCTATCGACCTCGGAACGGCGAACACGCTCGTCTACATGAAGGGCCGCGGAATCGTGCTGAACGAGCCCTCGGTCATTGCCGTGAACCGCAAAACCAGCGAGGTTCTTGCCACCGGCCACGAGGCATGGAACATGATCGGTCGCACCCCCGGATACATCGTGGCCGTCAGGCCGTTGCGCGGCGGGGCCATCACCGACTTCGACATCACCGAGCGCATGATCCGCCTTCTGTTGCAGCGCGTGGGTGTCTCGCGCTTCACCCGACCAAAGGTTGTCATTTGTGTTCCGTCGGCGATCACCGAGGTCGAACGCCGCGCGGTCACCGATGCGACGCGTCGCGCGGGTGCCTCCGATGCACAGTTGATCGAACAGCCGATGGCCGCCGCGATCGGCGCCGAGCTTCCCATCGACGAACCGGTCGGCAACATGGTCATCGACATCGGTGGCGGTACCAGCGAGACGGCCGTCATCAGCCTCGGCGGCGTCGTTGCACTCGAAGCAATTCGCGTCGGCAGTTTCGACATCGACGCGGCAATCCAAACCTACGTGCGGCGTGAACACGGCATTGCAATCGGCGAGCGCACCGCCGAAGAAATCAAGATCCAAATCGGTACCGCAGCCCCGATGCCGAACGAGCGTGGGGCGCAGGTGCGTGGCCGCGACCTCGTCACCGGTTTGCCGAAGAACATCGACCTTTCTGCCGAAGAGGTGCGTTTTGCGATCGACGAAGTTGTCTCGCAGATCGTGCAGTCGGTCACCCGGTGCCTGTCGAAGGTGCCACCCGAGATGGCACAGGATTTCCTGCAGCACGGTATGTACCTCGTCGGTGGTGGGGGTTTGTTGCGTGGTCTCGCCCAGCGCATCGAACGCGAAACTGATGTGCCGGTTCGCATGTCCCCGATGCCACTCGAGGCCGTGGTGTTGGGTGCCGGTCACTGTGTCGAGAACTACCAAGTCCTCCGCAGCATGTTCATGGGCGCGAGACGCTAGGAGAGCGCCCGATCGGCACAGCGCGAGACGCTAGGCGCTAGCCAGCCGCACGGAAGGTGCGAATGCCACCGCCGAGCGAGAGCACGTAGATCTGGCCGGATGCAACGGTGCGAATCGCGGTGATGAGTCCTGCACCTTTTGCGATTGTTCGCAACGACTGAACTTTCTGGTCCGACACCTTCATCGCGCTGATGCGTCCGGTGCAGTAATCACCAAAGACGTACCAGCCAAGCAGGCCGGGTAGAGACTCGTCGCGCACGCGCGTGCCGCCGATGACAGAGCATCCTTGCTCGCCTTGTGGGTACACATAGACAGGTTGGTTGTGCCCGTAGGCGTTCTGATCCTTGTTGTTGCGAACGCGTCCCTCGAACGCGCTCCAACCGAAATTGGCATCGCGACCCGAGCCGTCTTCCGCCCAAACGACGTTCACTTCTTCCCACTTGTTTTGGCCGACATCCGGCACCCACAGATTCATTTTGTCATCGAATTCGAACCGCCACGGATTGCGCAGCCCGATCGACCACACCTTCGGTGCTGCGGACGTTGCATCGCGTGCGAGTGGTTCGAGGCTGAGGATCTTGCCGAAGAACGATGACTTGTCGAGGGCGAGACGGGCCGGATCGTTGCCGAAACCGCTGTCGCCCGTGCTCACGTAGAGTCGGCCACCCGGACCGAAAGCGAGACTGCCGCCGTTGTGCACCGATGGACGGCCTCTCGGGAGTTGAAACAGCACAGTTCGTGTCGCCGTATCTGCCGTGTTGTTGGCACGCATGGCGTAGCGGGCCACGACGGTGCCGAAACGGGAGTCGGTGTAGTTCACGTAGAGATGTGTGCCGTCCGGATGGAAGATCAGGCCGAGAAGCCCTCGTTCCACATCGGCACGGGTGAATCGTTTGAGATTGAGTGCAGTCGTGCGTGTTTTCGTCGTGGGGTCGTAACGCACGATGAGGCCGTTTTGTTCCGCGATATACAAACCCGGGTCGCCGTCGCGTGAGGCGATGTCAACGGGGATCTTCGCGGACGTCACCTTGACCAGCGCCACTTTCGTGCCCGAACCGGATTCGGCGGTTGATTCATGGGGGTGCGCCAGCAGTGCCACACCGATCATGACAAGCGCAATGAGACCACGAAGATGACGACGGTTGCTGATGCAGATCACGGTGATGCCACCAATCGACTGACGTCGCCCGCCAGGGTGAGGACATAGATGTCACCCGATGCGACGGTGCGAACCGCGGTTACGGATCCGGCGTTGTCGATGAGGCGAGCGACACGGGTGGTCTTGGTGCCGACGACTTTGATGGCGGTGATGCGGCCACTGCAATAGTCGCCGTAGACGTACCAACCAATCAGAGCGGGGAGTTTCGGTGTGCGAACCTTCGTGCCACCGGAAATGGAGCAGCCTTCTTGGCCGTGTTGGTAGACGTGGACAGGGGCAAGGTGTTTCTGAGCGACTTGGTCGTTGTTGAAACGGGCGAAGCCCTCATAGGCGCTCCATCCGAAATTTGCATTTCGCCCCGACCCTGCGGATGCGCGCACGAGGTTGACCTCTTCCCATTTGTCCTGGCCGACGTCGGCGACCCAGAGGTTCATCTCCTCGTCGAACTCGAATCGCCACGGATTGCGCAGGCCCACGGACCAGATGCGTGCGGCGGCGGACCTCTCGTTGCGTGCAAGCGGGTCGACGCCGATGATCTTGCCGAGCATCGATGATCTGTCGAGCGCGACGCGTTGGGGATCGTCGCGCGAGCCGCCGTCGCCGGTCCCGATGTAGAGGCGTCGACCGGGGCCGAAAGCAAGACCACCCCCGTTGTGGTTCGCATAGGGCTGGTCGAGGGTGAAGAGAACGGTGCGCGACGTGGGATCGGCGGTGTTGTCGGCGCGCATGCGATAGCGCGCAACGACGGTGTTGCCGTCGTCATCGGTGTAGTTGACG
>JBJTYJ010000235.1:0-3039 GCA_046082705.1 Actinomycetota bacterium
GGCGCCGCATCGGTGGGGTGTTCCCACACCACGATCGACATCGACTCGGGCGTGTGGCCCGGCGTCAGTCGCATTTCCAGCTCGACACGACCCAACGAATAACGCTCGCCATCGGCAAACAGACGAGCGGCAAATTCGGGCGTGGCCGCTGCGCCGTAACCAATCACGGCACCCGTGGCCGCGGCCAGCTCCAAATGCCCCGACAGGAAGTCGGCATGGAAGTGGGTTTCCAGAACCAGTTCGATCGTCGCGCCGTGCGTGGCGGCCGAGTCGATGTACTGCTGCACATCGCGCGTGGGGTCAACGACCACCGCGCGCTTCGACGTCTTGTCGATGATCAGGTACGACGCCTGCGACAGGCAGTCCAAATAGAACTGCTGACACAGCAACGTGTCGGAACGCTGCGCTTCGGCCCAGGCCAACATGCCGCCGCGCAGGTTCAACGCCTTGTAGCCAGCCTCGCGGTACAGCTCGGCGGCCTTGCCACTTCGGTTGCCGCTGCGACACAGGAATGCAATCGGCACATGCTTGTCGAACAACCCAATGCGACCCTCGACTTCACCCAGCGGAACGTTGATCGCGCCGTCGATGGTGCCCTCGGCAAACTCGTCAGGTTCGCGCACGTCGACCAGCAATGCCCCCGCTGCCACAACGGAATGCACATTGGCAACGTCGGTGTCTGCGTTCAGATTCAGCATGATGACCTCCGCCCTCAGCATACCCCAGGGGGTATCTACCCCTCAAACCATGCCTGCTCGGACAGTACGCTCGAACACATGTCCGATCTCACCTTCAGCCATCTCGACCCGCTCGGCCGCGCCCGCATGGTCGACGTCACGCAGAAGGACCCCACCGCCCGCCGCGCCGTCGCCCGCGCCAAGGTGTTCATGAAGCCCGAAACCACCGCCGCCATCGCGAACCGCGAGGTGAAGAAGGGCGACGTTCTCGCCGTTGCCCGCGTGGCCGGCATCCAGGCGGCCAAGCGCACCAGCGACATGATCCCGCTCTGCCACCCCCTCCTCATCGGGTCGGTGTACATCAACTTCGAAATCGGCGACGACCACGTGGCGATCGAGGTTCAGGTCGACACCATCGACCGCACCGGCGTCGAAATGGAAGCCCTCCACGCCTGCACCGTGGCCGCCCTCACCATCTACGACATGTGCAAGTCGGCCGACAAGGGCATGGTCATTGGCGACGTTGCCCTGTGGGAAAAGAGCGGCGGCCGCGACGGCACCTACCGCCGCGAAACCATCTGACCCACCCCAAAACGCCCAAAACATGCCGAAATGGGGGATTGCTCCCTTGTGACACCCGTCCCCGGCGGCCCGAAATCACACCAAGTTGTTTCCATCCCCCCAAAACCCCTTTTAGACTTGCCAAGGTTGTTCGGACCCCCGAACGCAACACCCAAGTGTCGGGACAGTTACAAACGTGAGCAAAGTCATTCTTCTTCTCGTGGGAGCCATGTGGTGCGCAGTGCTGCTGCCGCCTCTCTTCCGCACGAAGTTCGACCGCCCGCAGTCGTCCGTCGACGTCTTCCGTCGCCAGCTCACCACCCTGCAGCACGGCGCCTACGCACCCCGCCCGCAGCCCGGCTATCGCCCCGCCGCCCCCAACTACCGCCGCCCCGTGCAGGCCGGTTACCCGATGCGCCAAATGGCCCGCCCCTTCGCACCCGCCGCACCAACCCAGCGCCGCGCACCCATCGTTCCCCAGCCCGGCATGCGCACGCACCACACCACCTCACACGGCATTCCGCGCCCCGCCACCAACCTCTACGGAATCCCGCAGCGCGAACTTGTCCGTCGCCGCCGTCAGAACATCTTCAATGCACTTCTCGGCATCAACATCGGCTCGCTCTTCCTTGCCTTCACCACCGGCTCGACCCTCATGATCTGGGTCTTTGCGATCGCGTTCCTCTCTTTCATCGGCTACTGCTACGTGCTCGCCCAACTGCGCGCCCAGCAGGCCAACCGCCGCTACGCGCGCCCGTACTACCGCGCCGCCTAAACGCGTTTCGACGACGTACACCCTGCGTACCATGAGTCCGTGACCGGACTCATAACTTCATCCACATCGGGCAATGACTGGGGGTGGGTTCGGTGGAACCGCTTGCGGTGGGACTTCGTCAACGTCCTCGAATTGGCCTCGCATCACCCAGACGACGTGCCGATGACCGGCTGCGATGTCCTCGAGTGCTGCTTCGCTCTTCGGGAATTGTTGGACGATCTGGGCCTGCGACTCGAAGAACCAACGAACGGTCGGACCCAGTTCGCCTTTCTTGAGGAATTGGAAGATTTCGTCACCACCGACATGCGCGACGGGCTCTTAATGATCTCGCACTTCTACGCGCAGAGGGCGATGGCCCTCCCGAATCCGTTCGAAGGGATGATGGAGATCCCGCAGGCGATCGGAGAGATCTACCACGCCGACCACTTCCAAGGAATCGCACGGGCCGCGTCCGATGAAGAGATCGACCTCGATCTCATTCGCGAGATTTTTTATGCGATTGCAACCGTCGCCCTCCCGGACAGTTTTCTGCAGCAAGTGTGGTCAGAGAGCAACGAAACCGGCCGCGGTGAAGCGATCTACCGTCAGTTCCGCGCCGCATTCGAAGAGAACGGTCTCGTCGCGCCGAACCTCAGCACAGAGATCATCGATGACTTGCGTAGGGGCTCTCTTGGTTTTGCCACGCCTTTCTTCCCCGGCACGTGGGACTGGATAGGTCTCTATATGCTCGAGATGGGGCGCGAGGATGGTTCATCGAGTCTTCAGGACTACTGGGAAACGCTGCCGACCATTCCATGGGCATTCGGGTACACGGAACGCGGCAATGGCTACGGACTCGCGATGTGCTTCATGGCCAGGGTCACAGGGAGCATTCTCGTGTCCCAGCAGACCTGGATGTCACTCATGGACCCCAGCGCCGCTGACACTGCAGAGTGGAATGCTTGTGCCCTCGCATTCAACAAATATCTCGCGCCACTTCTCACGTTCCGAGTTGACGATGCACCCGCGATGGTCGTGTTCTCTAGT
>JBJTYJ010000236.1:0-6883 GCA_046082705.1 Actinomycetota bacterium
GTACGGGTGCTGAACCAGCCACTGCTGCATCTTGGGAACTGTGTCGAGGAGTCGATCCTTGTTCGACTTGATCTCGTCGGAGATGAGGTCGCCGAAAATCGACACCATGTTGTCCCAACCCGCACGTGCACCACCGAGCATCGCGTCGGAGTGAATGCCGGGGAAGTGGTACGGAAGGAATTCGAATTCGGGGGTGTCGACCTTTTCCCAGAACGATGCGTGAAGCATGCCGAGTTCCCGCACGGCAACTTCGGCGCGCGCAATGCTGCAGCCCTCGACCTGGTCGCCCATCGTGTATTCCGAGAGGTCTTCCATGACGATGATGAACGACGTTTCACCATTGAATGCGGAGAAGTACACCTTTGGAACGCGCATGCCGGCCTTTGGTGCAACGCGCTGACAGAAGAGAACTTCGCGCTGGTACACGTTGAACGTCGTCGCGACGACGAGGTTGGCCTCGTTTTCGGTGGGGTACTTCACGACGACCGACTTAGGTGCTTTGCCCGCACCGCCGGAATACGTGGGTGTCACGACTTCGATGAGACCGAGCATGCCCACGCCCTCGCCAACGGGACGTCGCTGCATCCCCGTGACGGAGGCACCCGACGAAAGGTGACCGCCCGACTGCAACGCGGCGGTCAGCCACTCGTTCGTGATGTCGTTCGGGCGGAGCGGATAGTTGTTCGGGTCAACGGCCATTCATGAAAACTACCTGAGCGCCAGAGGCTCGTCGTCCGGGTTGATTCACCGATAGGCGTTGAAAAATTCGGCTACGTCGTTGGCGACGAGGTCGGGCTGTTCGGCTGCGGCAAAGTGGCCGCCCGCGGGCATGCGCGTCCAGCGTTGGATGTTCGCCACCTTTTCCGCACCGCGGCGTGGAATGAAGATGAGGTCGCCGGGGAACACGGCCATGGCGGTGGGTGCTTCCATGATTGGCGTGCGGTCGTGCGCAGGCTGCCAGGGTTCGTTCGTGCGGCCGTAGTACATGCGGCACGAGCTCCAGAAGGAACCCGAAAACCAATAGATGCTGACGAGCGTTGCGAGTTGTTCGAGAGTGTGGGTCTTTTCGACGTCGCGGTGGCCCGAATCGGTGAGCGAGTCACTCCACAGGCGGCGACGTTCGATGAGCCACGCTGCCATTCCCGCCGGAGAGTCGTGCATGGCGTACGACAGCGTTTCCGGTTCGATGCCTTGCACGGTGTAGTGGCTGGTTGCCGTGGCCATGCGCTGTTTCATCAATTGTGGGTAGTGCTTTTCTTCCTCGTCGTAGTCGTCGGGGCGCAGCGAGCCACGATCGAGCCCGGGGAAGATGGGCAACGTCATGTGCGCACCATGGAGGTTCGCGGCATGCGCATGGGCGAGTTCACTGGTGACGATGGCGCCCCAGTCCCCGCCGTGCGCGGCGTACTTGGGGTAGCCCAGTTCCTTGGTCATCAACTTGTTCCACAGATTCGACACGTCGCGGGTGGTGAGGTGACCCACGGGAAGCGGTGATGACCAGCCGAAGCCGGGGAGAGCGGGCACGACGACATCGAAGTTGGCGGCGGCAAGCCGGTGCGCAACGGGGAGGTAATCCCAGTACGTCCACGGCCAACCGTGCGTGGCGATGATCGGCATCGGGTTCGTGCCGTTGCCGCGCAGGTGCACGAAGTGAATGGGGATGCCGTCGATCACGACGCGGTGGTTCGGCACCGCATTCATCTCGGCAACTTTTGCCTGCCAGTCGAACTCGTGCCGCCAGTAGTGCAGGAAGTTCTCGAGCCACCCGCGCTGCATTCCGTACTTCCAGTCGTCGTTGGCGACGCCGAGAGGAAAACGAGTGTTGTCGAGGCGATGGTGAAGGTCGGATACCGCGACGGGGTCGTAGGGAATTTCGAACTGTGACATCACTCGCCCTGCTGTTTGCGGCCGCCGTATTGGTAGCTGCGCTCGGTGCGCCCGCCGGCGACGAGCAGGTTCTGCCCCGTGATCCACCCGGCTGCGGGCGAAGCGAGGAACATGACGGCTGCGCCAATGTCGTCGATGGAACCAAGCCGCCCGAGCGGAATCGTCTGGCGGAGTTTCTCCAACTGGTCGCTGATGCCGAGCACGCCGAGGTAGGCCTCGGTGACGACGGGGCCGGGTGACACCGTGTTCACACGGATGCCACGTTCGGCCAACTCGAGCGCGAGTGTTTGAGTGAGGTTGATCATGCCCGCCTTTGCCGCGGCGTACGCGCCGGTCATCGGTGAACCGCGCATGCCCGCGCCCGAGGCGATGTTGATGATCGCGCCACCATTTGGCATGTTGGCGGCCGCGGCACGCGCGCCCTGAAAAGCGGAGGTGAGGTTCAGTTCCAGCATCCCGCGGAAGAACTCGTCGCGCATCTTTGCGAGTTCGTACGTCGTCGATTCGACCGAGCCTCCGACGTTGTTCACCCAAATGTCGAGTCGCTTGAACTCGTTGACGGTGCGGCGCGCGATCTCATCCGAAAAGTCACGGATGTCGCCTTCGACGATGAGTGCGCGGCGGCCACGTTCGCGAATTCCCGCGGCCGTTTCTTCGAGGTCGGAGAGACGACGTGCGTTCACGACGACGTCGCATCCGGCGTCGGCCAACGCCCACGCGATACCTCTGCCGATTCCTTGTCCGGAACCGGTCACCACTGCAACCTGGTCATCCATGCGAACGGAGTCAAAGACGCTCATTCGCATACCCTACGCTTCTGCGGGAGAGGGAAAAGAGGGGGACATGGCTGGAGTTCTCGGGGATCTGACGGGCAAGACCGCGGTCATCACGGGTGGCGCATCGGGAATCGGCTTTGCAATGGCGGAATGTTTCGGCACTGCGGGCATGAACGTGGTGATTGCCGACGTCGAGGACACCGCGATGTCCGCTGCGAATGATGCGTTGCTCGCCAAAGGCATCGACAGCCGCGCGATGCGGTGTGACGTGTCCGACCTGGGGTCGGTCGAGGCGCTTGCCGACTTTGCCTATGAAGAATTCGGCAACGTCCACGTTCTGTGCAACAACGCCGGCGTCGTGCACCGCGACCGCGTGTGGGAAGCCTCGATCGAAAGCTGGGAATGGGTCATCGGCGTCGATCTGTGGGGCCCCATCTACGGCGTCAAGACTTTCGTTCCGCGCATGATCGCTTCTGGTGAGCCGGGCCACGTCATCAACACCGCATCGACGGCCGGCATTCTCACGTTCCCGGGTATCTGTTCGTACGACGTTGCAAAGCAGGGGGTCGTCGCGCTGTCAGAGGTGCTGCTCGCCGATACGCGAAATGCGGGCGTGCCGATTCTTGCCTCGGTCTTGTGTCCCGGTGTCGTACGTACGAAGATCGGAACGAGTGAGCGCAACCGGCCGGGCAATGTGCAGGGCGCGGCGTTCGGAACACAGGGCCTGACGACGGCCACCGAAGCGATCGACCCCGAAGAGGTTGCCGAGCAGGTGCTGGTGGCCGTGCGCGAGGGTCGGTTCTGGATCATGACCCACCCGCGCTACGTCGGTCTTGCCCAAGAGCGGGCCAAGGCGATGGAAACCGGCGCGCCACCACCGGTTCCCTCGCCCATTTGATTCGCCACGACTGGTTGTCGCCTGCAAACGCTGTCGTTCGTGTGCCTTCGTGTCGATGGCCACACACGGCTACATTGACCCCCTGAATTTGGTGAACAGGCGGTGAACGACCGCCGGAGAACCTGAGGGGGAATCATGCTGGGTGAGAAGTGGATCATCGACCGGACGCCGTCCAAGAAGTTCCCGTCATACACGCGAGGTAATGCCGCCGACGTGCTGGCCGACCCCGTCAGCCCGCTCGGGTGGTCTTTGTGTTGGGAAAAGGGCGTCGTGATCGGTTGCCGCGACGGCTTCGTGTCGTTCGGCGTGTTCGATGCCGATGAATACGGCACGCCCCCCGAAACGTTCGGCCTCTTTGGTGGCTACTTCTACAACTCGCTGATGCAGGCGCGCCTCATGGGCGTGCGCATGCCGGGCGCGACTCCCGAGGCCATCGACGCCGCGTACTTCGACAACACGCCCGACGTGCCGCCGTACGTGCACGAGCCGTGGCACGACAGCCCGAAGCACGAGGCGAAGCTCGGCGAAACCATGGGCTACATCATGAGTGGCGTCACCCACACGCCGGTCGAAGAACAGAAGAAGATCGCCCAGAAGATTCGTGCTGAACGCCCCGATCTGTCGAAGCTCACCGATGCGCAACTGGTTGCTCGCGCACGTGAAGTTGGCGCATTGCTCGTTACATTCTTCGAACAACACGTGTGGGTGTCGCTTGGTGCGTCGCTCGGACCAGGCGCCGTGGGTGCAATCACCGCTGCCATCGGCCGCGCCGAGGACGGGGTGAAGTTGATCGGTTCGGTGGGCGACGTCGACTCGGCGCTGATCGCCATCGACCTGTGGGATCTCTCGCGACTGATCCGCGCCTCGGCCGACATCACCGCTGCGTTCGAAGCAGGTTCCGATGCGTGGGAAGCCAAGATCAAGGGAACCGAATTCGAAAAGGCCCTCGACGCTTTCAAGTTGAAGCACGGCTCGCGTGGCCCGAACGAATGGGATCCGGCTGCACCGTCGTACGAAACAAGCCCCCGCTTGATTTTCGCCCAGCTCGACCGCCTGCGCCGTCAGTCCGACTCGGCCGACCCGCGTGCAGCAGCAAAACGCAATTCGGCCGAGCGCGAGCGCATCTTCGCCGAGATCTCGGGGATGGTTGCCGGTGATGCCGAAACCGCCGGCATGTTCGCCGCCGGTTACCAATCGGCTGCTACGTGGCAGCAGGGTCGCGAGCGTTGCAAGACAAACAACATCGCCCTCATCCACGAGGTGCGCATGTCGATGCGCGAACTTGGGCGTCGTGCCGTTGCTGCGGGTCACCTCGGCAGCGTCGACCAGATCTTCATGTTGATGGAGAGCGAGCTCGACGAGTTTGTTGCAAACCCGTCGAAGTTCACTGCAACGTTGGCCGACCGCGAAGCCGACCACAAGGAACTCGCGACGCTGATCCCGCCGTTCATCGTCAACGGTTCGGTGCCGCCGTTGAAGGACTGGAAGAAGCGTGGCCAGGTCGAGGTGACTCCGGTGAAGGCCGGCGACGTGCTCACGGGCACTGCATGCTCGGCAGGCACCTACACGGGCAAGGCCCGCATCGTGCTCGATCCGTTCGACCCGTCGGGCCTCGACGCGGGCGACATCCTTGTCACGCTGAACACCGACCCTTCGTGGACTCCGTTGTTCCTCGCCGCCGGTGCGGTTGTGGTGAACCTCGGCGCGATTGGTTCGCACGCCAGCATCGTCAGTCGCGAGCTCGGCATTCCGTGTGTCTCGTCGGTCACCGATGCAACGCTGCGGATTCCCGACGGTGCGACGATCACCGTCGACGGTGCAGCCGGCACCATCACCGTGGTGTCGCTGCCCTAATCGCGCTGGCGAACGTTGGCGAGAAAACGCTTCGTGCGTTCCTCCCGCGGGTTGCCGATCACCTGATCGGGGTGGCCGTCTTCGACGACGACTCCGCCGTCCATGAACACCACACGGTCAGCAACTCCGCGGGCAAAGTCCATTTCGTGCGTGACGACGAGCATCGTCATGCCTTCTTCGGCAAGTTCACGCATGACGCGCAGGACGTCGCCGACGAGTTCGGGGTCGAGGGCGCTCGTCGCCTCGTCGAACAGCATGACCTTTGGTTCCATGGCAAGCGCGCGTGCGATCGCGACTCGTTGCTGCTGACCACCTGAAAGTTGGGCGGGATACGACGTTGCTTTTTCGGCGAGGCCGACGCGCGCGAGCAGCTTCTGCGCCTTGGCTTCGGCGGTTGCGCGGTCTTGTTTCAATACTTTGCGCAGGGCGATGGTGACGTTGTCGAGAACCGACATGTGGGCGAAGAGATTGAACGACTGGAACACCATGCCCGTTGAGGTGCGTGCGCGATCGAGGTCGCAGTCGGGGTCGGTGAGTTCGATGCCGTCGACGAACACCTTGCCGTCGGACGGAGTTTCGAGCATGTTGACGCAGCGCAAGAGCGTGCTCTTACCCGAGCCTGATGGTCCGATGATGCACACGACCTCGCCTTTGGTGACGGAAAGATCGATGCCGCGTAGGACGTGGTTCGACCCGAACCGCTTGTGCAGCGCTTCGATGTGCACCAATGGTTCGCTCATCGCCTGCCTGCCTTCGAACGGCGTTCCATCCATGCAGCCAACTGCGTGAGCGGAATCGTGAGGGCAAGATAAACGAAACCGGCAACCACGAGGGGAGTGGCGTTGGCAGTGTCGTTCACGCCGTTGCGACCGAAGCGTGCAAGGTCGAGGGTGCTTGCGGTGACACCAAGGACCGAGATGAGCGACGTGTCCTTGATGAGCAGCACGAACTCGTTGGTGAGTGGCGGCACGATGATGCGAAAGGCCTGGGGAATGATGATGGTGGTCATCGCGCGCGTGTACGACATGCCAAGCGATCGGGCGGCTTCCATTTGCCCACGAGGCACGGCCTCGATGCCGGCGCGAACGGTTTCGGCGATGTAGGCACCGGCGACGAGCGCAAGCGGCACGGAGCCCTGGATGTAGGGGTTGGGCCACTGCCAGCCCGTGGCGATGGGAATGCCAAACCCGAGAATCAAGAGAGTGACGAGGAGCGGAATGCCGCGCAGTACCTCGATGTAGGTGGCTGCGAACCAGCGGTACGGCTTCACGCTGGAGAGCCGCATGATGGCGAGAAGGAGACCGAGCGAGAGTCCGCCGGCAAAACCAAAGATGGTGAAGATCACCGTGTTACGAAGTGCATTCGTGAGGATGTCGGGGAACTGATCCCTGACAATTTCCCACTTGAAAAGGGCACCCCCGAGGGCGCCCCAGTCAACTGCGAGCAGAATCAACACCACCGCCGCGAC
>JBJTYJ010000237.1:0-11550 GCA_046082705.1 Actinomycetota bacterium
TTGAAATAGAACTTCTCCCAGAAGCCCTTCACCTGCGGAATGTGCTGCTTGCGGTACTTGCCCAGGTAAGTACCGTCGGCATCGATCACCGCGGCCGCGTTGTAGTAGACGCCCGGCTGGACGACTTCGTACATCGGCAACACGAGCACCATGCCCAGTTCCTTTGCCACGCTTTGGAATCGCTGCGTCGTTGGACCATCGGGGATGTATTCGGTGTACGCGTAGTACTCGGCATCCTGAACCTGGCAGAAGTACGGCCCGTAGAAGAGTTCCTGGAAGCACATGACCTGGGCCCCCTGCTTCTTCGCCTCATGGGCCGCAGCCTCGTGCTTGTCGATCATGGCCTCTTTCGTGCCCGGCCAATCGGTTTGCAGCAGTGCCGCACGCACATTGTTCGCCATCTCGCGAACCCCTTCCCTGTGAACGCTTCGTCGAGGGGTTTACGATTTGTTCAGCCCCTCGCTCGTCATAGTAGTGACACAAAAGAGAGGCCAGAAAAGGGGGTTGTCCCGTGAACGAAAACGCAAAACCGTCGAAACAGTTCCAGTTGACGACGAACGCAGAGCGGATTCTCGGTGAGCCTGCGACGGGCACCTTGTGCATCGTCGATACGAAGGGCGACCCCAACGCGACCCCGGTCTGGTTTCTCTGGAGGGACGGAAAAATCCTCGTCAGCACCCACGCGCGCCGCCAGAAACATGTCAATGCCCTGCGGGCCGGCCGCGGCTCGTTCAGCGTGATCGACCCGCAGAACCCGTCGCACTACGTTGAACTTCGGGGTTCGCTCGACGTGACCGCCGATCCCGATTTCGCCCTGCGCGACGCTGTGGTTCGCAAACACGGACATCCCGACGGTGCGGCATTCGACCCGGCGACGGCCGTACGTGTCGTGATCGCTCTCACTCCCGACCGCGTGCTCGGCCGGCATTAGGTAAGGCGCTGGTTCTAGCGCTTCTTCGACTTTTCAGCGGCGCGGCGGGCCTTGCGTGCCTCGCGTTTGGCGGCTTGGGCCTTTTCGTCGACGACGCGCAGTTGGGTCGCGGGGCTTTGTGACACGGGCAGTGCGAACCGCTCGTCGGTCGCGATCAATTTCTTGAAACCCTGCAGTGAGAGCGAGTACTGGATGACCATCAGTTTCACGACGTCGAGGCCGAACTTCTCGATGGCATCGGGGATGATGGCCACGAGATCGTCGAGTGTCGGGTCGTCGGAAGCGGATCCGAGAATCTCGATGCAGTGGCCGGTGCACGGCTCGCACAGAACGACGCACACGTCGCCTGCGCAGCGTCGACGCTGTGCACCGTCGCGAATTTGTGCGGCAAGCGTGCCTCCGTCGTCGAACGCCGCGGCCCCCAGGCCTGCAACCTGGGCGAGAACGTCGCGCAGGTCGTCGTCGAGGGCGAGTGCGGCGGCGGTCAGGGAATCGTCACCGAGCGCTGCGAGTGCGTTGACGAAGCGACGTTCGAGGATGATCGATTCGCGAGAGGTTGTCACGGCGCAAGTGTAGGCAGGCAGGGGAGTGACTGGTAGTTTCGCAACGTGAGCGTGCGGATCGACCCGACGCAGGTTGCCGATGCAGTTGCGCGACGTCCCTTCGCATACGTGATCACCGCTTCCACGCACGACGGTCCACACGTGCGTGCCGTCGTGGTGCGATGGACGGGCGAGTCGTTCGTCGTGCGCGTGGGCTCACAGACCACGAAGAACGTGGGAAGAACCGGAACGGTGACGATCGTGTGGCCACCGCTCGCCGCAGGCGAGTGCCGCAACGACTATGACGACCACACCGTCATTGCGGATTGTTCCGCGACATGCGTCGACATAGGCGACTCACATGAACTGAGTGCCCACCCGACTGCGGCGGTGTGGCACCGACCTGCGAAGTAGAAACGTTCTAGAGCGGGCGAACGTTGTGGGCTTCGACGCCCTTGCGGCCTTCGCCGAGTTCGAACTCGACCGACTGGCCCGACACGAGGGTGCGTCGACCGGTTCCCTCGATGTTGGAGAAGTGGACGAAGATGTCTTCGCCGTCCTCGCGGGAGATGAAGCCGTAGCCCTTCTCATCATTGAAGAACTTCACGGTACCGATTGGCATCACATTTCTCGTTTCTCGATTACTTGGCTTCTGAGCGTATAACGGCAGGTTCCGAGTGAGAACCCGTGCTCGAATCTTTTTGTCTTTTGTCAATCACTGACAAGTGCCTGAATTTCGCCGACCGTGACGCGCACCGTGCGGGTGGTTTTGCGGTTCGGCAGGCGCCCGGCCCCGCCCCTGTTGGACTTCCATGAAACGGCCCACTCGATCGACACCATGGCGCGGGCGCTACGGACGGCGTGTTTGTAGGTGTGCATACAGGTTCCCAGGGCATCGTCACCCATCGACGCGTTCCACGCCAAGCCGGGTCCCACGCAGGTCCGGCGCCCTCCGCCGAACACCCTGGGGTCGGCCGGGTCGACGATCAGCCGCACCGGTTTGGCCGTGGCGCGCACGGTGACCGGCCCCGTCGGTGTCGGAAGCCAAACGCTGACACTCACCGTTCGCCACGAGGCTCGGGAAACCCACCACCACATCGGCACCTTGACGATGCCGCGGTGAGCGGGCGGTGAAGTGCCGACGATGGGGACGGGAATGAGGCCCATCGCAAGGGTTGAAGCCTGTGTTGCCATCGTTTGCTGCGACACCACCGGCACCCAGTGATAGGTCATCTCGAATCCGCCCGCGGCCGTGGTCAACGGGCAGACACGCGCGTACCAGCGATAAGTGACCCCGTCGCGCACCATGCGATGGGGTGTTTCGTCGCCGTCGGTGACAACTGTTGTGTTCCATCGACAGGCGCTCGTTTCGCGCTGGCCGGGTTCGCCCACGTTCAACCCCACGATGAGCGTGCGGCCCTCACCACCTACGTCGATGTCGGTTTCCGCGCGGGCGGTCGGCGCGAGAGCGAGTGACGACAGTGCGACTACAAGAGCAATGACATATCTCAGGATGTGTTTCATGATGCGGTCCTTTCGGTACGTGCCCCACCCCTATTGGGACCGCGTCGCCGTGAGCATGACACGGTCCCGGTCGAATGTGTGCGCAGCACGGGCCAAATTCGTGAACCACAGGTAGGCTCTACAGACCCCAAAAACGGACGTATGCAGCTCACGACATGACCGCGACGCACCCTGATATCCCCGAAGAGCAGGCCTTCATCGACCACGCCTATGCGTGTCTCGAGCAGAGCCGAGCCGACGCGTGGAAACTGCGCGACCTGTCCGAACCGGGTCTCGGTGGCACGTTCCAGGCGCGCTACGAACGCGACGTCTTCGACGAGGCACTCGTCAACCGTTTGACGCAGCTCGACCTTGGCGATGCCGCCCTGGTCTTCGGCCGCATCGACCGCTACGCCGAGAGCCCCGACCAAGTGGAGAGTTTCCACATCGGCCGACTCGCCGTCGCCGACCAACAGCGCGAACCCGTGGTGATCGACTGGCGTGCGCCGGTCGCCGAACCCTTCTACAGGGCGACAGGTCGCGAGTCGATGGGACTCGCGCGTCGACGTCACTTCGCGGTCCAGGGCCGTCAACTACTCGGTATCGAAGACGAACTCTTCGGCGAGGGCCACACGGGCATCGGCCACGACGAAGGACTCGGCGAGTCAACGTCGGGGCTACGTGGCTACAGCACGCTGCTTGCCGCACTCGAGCGCGGACGAACCGGCCAGTTGGGCGACATCGTTGCAACCATTCAGTCCGAACAGGACGAGATCATTCGGTCGCCACAACCCGGCGTGTTGGTCGTCCAGGGAGGCCCCGGCACCGGCAAGACCGTCGTTGCCCTGCACCGTGCGGCGTACCTTCTCTATACGTACCGTTTTCCGCTGGAAGATCAGGGCGTGCTCGTTATCGGTCCCAACCGTGTGTTCCTGCGCTACATCGAACGCGTGCTTCCCAGCCTCGGCGAGGCGGGGGTCGAGCAGGTGGTGCTTGCCGACCTGGTTCCCGACGTCACCTACGGTCTGCGCGATTCGTGGACCGCCGCGCAGGTGAAGGGTGACATTCGCACGGCGAAGGTCGTGGCCAAGGCCGTCAGCGACCGTGAACGACCGCTGAAAGAGGAACTGCGGCTGCCGTTCAGGTCGGGATACGTGCGCATGAGTGCCGAGATGTCTGCCGACATCGTGCGCGGTGCCCGACGCCGCTTCCGCCGCCACAACCCGGCACGCAAGTGGGTCGAGAACGAGGTACTCGCCATGCTTGCAACTTCGTGGCGCGAACCGGGTGTGTCGATCAGCGAAGTTCGCGACGCCGTGCGTTCGCATCCTGATTATCGGATTGCACTCGAACGCATGTGGCCGGTGCTCACGCCCGCGCAGCTGCTGAACGATCTCTACGGGTCGAAGGCCCTGCTACGACTTGCCGGAGAGCGCTGGTTGAGCGAATCCGAGTATCTCTCGCTGTACCGACCGCGTGTCAGTGACATCGACGAGGCGCGGTTCAGCGAACACGACGTTGCGGTGCTCGATGATGCCTTCGAAACGTTGGGACCTCCTCCGAAGAAGGCGGGCAAGGCCGACGAGAGCGACGAAATTCGCACGTACGGCCACATCGTCGTCGACGAGGTGCAGGACCTCACGCCGATGCAGTTACGCATGGTTGCGCGCCGTTCGCTGAACGGTTCGATGACGGTTGTTGGCGACATCGCACAGGCCACCGGAGCGCTTGCCCCCGAGTCGTGGGACGACGTGCTTGCGCACCTGCCCGACCGCAAGGAGCCCCGCGTCATTGGTTTGTCGGTTGGCTACCGCATTCCCGGTTCGATCATGCAGCTTGCCGACCGTGTGATGGAGGCCGCTGCGCCGGGGTTGCGCGCGCCACGCTCGGTCCGTGGGGGAGGCGAGCCACCCGAGTTCGTGCGAACGTACGACGTGGCATCCGCCGTCGTCGACACGACGTTGCGTCTCGTTGCAGATCTTCCCGGCGGCAATGTCGCAGTCGTGTGTCCCGACGCGATGGTTGCCACGTTGTCCGCGCGTTTGTCGAGCGCGGGAATCGAACACGGTCGTGCGGCGGCAACCGCACTCGACTCGGGCGTGACCGTCGTGCCCGTCAGCCTCGTGAAGGGTTTGGAACTCGACGGTGTCGTTGTCGTGGAACCCTCCGACATCGTCGACGACGAATCGATGGGACTACGTGCGCTGTACGTTGCGCTCACCCGCGCGACGCAACGTCTCGCCATCGTTCACGGCCGCGACCTGCCGGCCTGCATGCGCTGACCCTTCGTCAGCCGGCAGTGATGATCGGCTCGATCGCGAGATCCAGGAACCGGGTGGCTTTGTCGGCGTCGGCCGGTCGCTTGCGCTCGACCGCCGACGAATAGAGATTCACCAGGCGCTGCAGGTCGTCGTTCACGTCTTTGCCGAGGTCGGCGATCTGGGGTGTGATCGCCTGCCACGTTGCGCGGATGTCGGCGAGCTTTGCGCGGGCGGTCTGCATCTCACCCGATGCGATGTCGTTGCCGAGACCACTGCCGAGCGAGAGGATCGCAGCGAAGAGTTCCGGCACGGTTCCGCGCGGGATCGTCGTCGTGGTCGATGCCGAGGAGGTACTGGTGGTTGCTGAGTCGCCTTCGATCGTGGTTGCGCAGCCGCTGAGTAGCGACACGCCCGCGGCGACGAGCACACAAAGGAAGATGGCGCGGCGCATCAATGTGCAGCAACGACGAGCAGGCGGGCGGAGGCGTGCGAATCGACGGTCACGCTGCGGCCGTCGACGCGTACGACGACACTGCCGTCGCTGTTCGTCGAGTCGACGGTGCCCGTGCTGCCGGGCAACAGGGCCGACGTTTCGAGGAAGTCGAGAAGCCCCGGAGTGAACTCGAGAGTCTCGGGAATTCGCGCCACCGTGAAGGTGTCGCCCGCAGACACATCGGAGAGTGGGAACGCGGCATCGGCGATGAAACCGGACCCGGGAATCGGGTTGCCATGCGGACACGTCGTGGGGTTGCCCAGCACGGACACCATCGCGGTTTCGACCTCGTCGGACATCACGTGTTCCCACTTTCCGGCCTCGCGGTGGGCTGTCGCCCACGACAAGCCGAGGATGTCGGTGAGGAACCGTTCGGCGAGGCGGTGTTTGCGTACGACGCTGACGGCGAGCTCGAGGCCTGCGTCGGTGAGGCTGATGACCGTGCCGTCGGTGCGCAGCAGGCCTTCGGCCTCCATGCGCTTCACCATCTCGGAAACCGAGGGTCGCGACACCGACAGCCGTTCGGCGATGCGGGCCTGGATGACCGGAACGTTGTCCTCGTGCAGTTCGTAGATGCATTCGCAGTATTCCTCGAAGGCGGGGTGGTGCTCTCCGGGATTCGGCATGCAAAAGAGCCTAATGTCCGGGTCCCGGTGGATGTCTTGTCGCACCGCTCAATTAGCGTCGCAGGCGGTGCTCGACTCATTTCGTCCCGCGGTCGCCGAGTGGTTTGCATCGTCGTTTCCGCAACCGACGCCACCACAGACGGCAGGTTGGCCGCGTATCGCCGCGCGCGAACACACCCTGATCTGCGCCCCGACGGGCAGTGGCAAAACGCTGACCGCATTTCTCTGGTCGATCAACGAACTCGTGTCAACACCTCCGCCTCCTGCCGCCGAACGCACGCGTGTGCTGTATGTCTCACCGTTGCGGGCACTTGCATTCGACGTCGAGAAGAACCTTCGTGCACCGCTCACGGGTATCGCGCTCGCCGCCGAACGCAGGGGAGAAACTCTGAACGAGGTCACCGTCGGGTTGCGCACGGGTGATACGCCCACTCGCGAGCGTCAGGCGATGCTGCGCCGGCCGCCCGATCTGCTCATCACCACGCCCGAAAGCCTCTATCTCATGCTCACGTCGCAGGCGCGCAAGACGCTCCTCAACGTCGACACGATCATCATCGACGAAATCCATGCGCTCGCGGGCACGAAGCGCGGCGCCCACCTGATGCTCAGCATCGAACGACTGTGCGAGATCACGCGCACTGAACCGCAGCGCATCGGGTTGTCGGCAACGCAGCGTCCGCTCGAAGAGACCGCGCGATTCCTCGGGGGCTTTGCTTCGGGTCAGCCACGTCCCGTTGCAATCGTCGACGCGGGCGTGCGCAAGCAACTCGAAATCGAAGTGTGCGTTCCCGTCGAGGACATGGGTGATCTCGGTCGTCGCAACGCCGAACCCGAATTGGTCAGCGGGCCCGCCACGGCGGCATTGACACCACGTCGTGCCAGCATCTGGCCCAGTCTTTACCCGCAGATCCTCCAACAGATCCTCGCGCACCGCAGCACGATCATCTTCTGCAATTCGCGTCGTCAGGCCGAACGTCTCGCGACCAGTCTCAACGAACTTGCCGCGAACGAGGGATTGGCCGACGACCTCGTCCGTGCACACCACGGGTCCCTCGCGCGTGAACAGCGCGTCATCATCGAGGACCAGTTGAAGAAGGGCAAGTTGCGCGGCCTCGTCGCCACGTCCAGCCTCGAGTTGGGCATCGACATGGGCGCAGTCGACCTCGTCATTCAGGTCGAATCGCCCGGCGCGGTCAGCCGTGGTCTGCAGCGTGTCGGCCGCGCGGGTCACAGCGTCGGCGAACCCAGCCGTGGCCGATTGTTCCCGAAGCATCGTGGCGACCTCGTCGAGTCGGCGGTGGTTGCGCGGCGGATGGTCGACGGCAACATCGAGTCGACGCGCTACCTGCGCAATCCGCTCGACGTTCTCGCACAGCAGATCGTCGCCCACGTCGCAATTTCCGGTGAGATCTCGGTCGACGAACTGGCGGTCGTCGTGCGTCGCTGTGCGAACTTCGCCGAGGTGTCCGACGAAATTCTCCACAACGTGCTCGACTTGCTCGCGGGTCGTTACCCCAGCACCGAATTCAACGAACTGCGACCGCGCATCGTGTGGGACCGCATCACGAATCGACTTCGTGCGCGCGACGGTGCGCAACGTCTCGCCGTCACGAACGGTGGCACGATTCCCGATCGCGGGCTCTACGGCGTCTTTCTTCCCGACGGCACCCGTGTTGGGGAACTCGACGAAGAAATGGTCTACGAGTCGCGGCCCGGTGAGACGTTCCTCCTCGGCGCCTCCACCTGGCGCATCGAGGACATCACGTTCCAAAAAGTGATCGTCAGCCCGGCCCCGGGGGAGCCGGCCAAGATGCCGTTCTGGCACGGTGATCTTCTCGGTCGACCGGTCGAACTTGGTCGAGCCGTGGGCGAGTTCCAACGCCGTGTGCGTGCGATGACCGTGGACGACGCGCTCGGTGTTCTTGCCACGGAGCATTTCCTCGACCCGTTCGCCGCGGCGAACATCGTGAACTACTTCGCCGAACAAGCCGAGGCAACCGGGGTGTTGCCCGACGACACGACGATCGTCGTCGAGCGCTTCCGCGACGAACTTGGTGACTGGCGCGTGTGCATTCATTCACCCTTCGGTGTGCCGGTGCATGCGCCGTGGTCGATGGCGATTCAACGGCATCTCCGCGATCGTCTCGACATGCCCGTCGAGACGATGTACGCCGACGACGGCATCGTGTTGCGGTTGCCCGAGGCTCTCGAGTCGATTCCACTCGACGACCTGATGCTCGACCCCGACGGCATCGAAGAGGCGATCGTCGCGGCTCTTCCCGAAACGGCGCTCTTCGCCGCAAGATTCCGAGAGTGCGCGGGTCGCGCGTTGTTGTTGCCGCGTCGACGTCCCGACCAACGCACACCGCTGTGGCAACAGCGCCAACGCGCGGCCGATCTGTTGGCAGTCGCCAGCAAGTACCCGTCGTTTCCCATGCTTCTCGAGGCGAGCCGCGAATGCCTGCAAGACGTCTTCGACGTTCCGGGGTTGCGCGACATCCTCACCCAGATCCGCTCGCGGCGCATCAAGGTCGTTGCAGTCGACACGCCGAAGGCCTCGCCGTTCGCGCAGAGCCTGCTCTTCAATTGGATTGCGTCGTACATGTACGAGGGTGATGCACCGCTCGCCGAACGTCGCGCCGCCGCGTTGTCGCTCGACCGCGACCTGTTGAACGAGTTGCTCGGCACCGAGGAACTGCGCGAGCTTCTCGATACCGGCGCAATTGCCGATGTCGAACTGTCGGCTCAGTGTCTCACCGATGGACGTCGCGCGCGCAGCGACGACGAACTGCACGACGTCTTTCGGCGTGTCGGCGACCTGTCGCACCTCGAAGCGTCGATGCGGTGCGAACCGGGCGTCGAGGGGGCCGTCGAACGACTCGTGGGCGAAAAGCGCATCATCACCGTTTCCATCGCGGGCGAAGAGCGATTCATCGCGGCTCAGGATGCGGCGCTCTATCGCGATGCTCTCGGTTGTGCGCTGCCCTTGGGTCTGCCGCGCGACTTCACCGAACCCGTCGCGCGTCCCCTCGAAGCGATCATTGCACGTTACGCACGCACGCACGCACCGTTCCTCGTCGCGTCCGTTGCGGGTCGGTTCGCCGTTTCTCCCGATCGCATCACGGGTGTGCTGCGCGCCCTCGAAACCGAGGGCCGAGTGGTGCTCGGCGCGTTCCGGCCCGATGGAATCGAACGCGAATGGTGCGACGTCGAGATTTTGCGACAAATTCGGCGTCGTTCGCTTGCGGCATTGCGGCGCGAGGTCGAACCGGTCGAACAAGAGGTGTTCGCTCGTTTTCTTCCGGCGTGGCACGGCATCGCGGGTTCCGATCCTGCGGCCTCGGGTCGGTTGTCGGGCCAACGCGGTGGACCCGATGCACTCGTCGACGTCATCCAGATGCTGCAGGGTGCGGCGATCGTCGCGTCGACCCTCGAAGCCGATGTTTTGCCCCAGCGTGTTCGTGGCTACCGCGCAGCGGATCTCGATGCGCTCTTCGCCAGTGGCGAGGTCGTGTGGATGGG
Source organism: Actinomycetota bacterium (assembly GCA_046082705.1). GTDB lineage: Bacteria > Actinomycetota > Acidimicrobiia > Acidimicrobiales > Ilumatobacteraceae > F1-20-MAGs119. The sequence continues at coordinate 9,879 of JBJTYJ010000237.1, forward strand.
AGCCGGTGCAATCGGCTCGAACGACGGACGCATTCGGTTGTTCTTCGCTGACCAGGTCGACGATCTGTTGCCGGCACTCGAACGTCCCGAAGCACCCGTTGGTGCGTTGCACGACGCGATTCGTGCGGTGCTCGATCAGCGCGGCGCCAGTTTCTGGAACGGCATCGTTTCTGCGACACCCGGCGCAACCGACACCGAACGGCTCGGGGCTCTGTGGGACCTGGTGTGGGCGGGTGAAGTCACCAACGACACGTTTGCGCCGTTGCGTGCATTGCTCGGCGGCGCACGCAGCGGAGGTGGCCGACGCAGCCAGCGCCCAACCAGCCGTCCGCGTTCGATGCGATTGACGAGGGTTGGCCCTCCCGCCGGCTCGGGACGATGGAGCGCGCTGGAAACTTCCGCTGCCACCGACCAACGGGTTGGTACCGCGGAACTGCACGCCATTGCCCAGCAGTTGCTGCAACGCCACGGTGTCTTGACGCGCGAAGCGGTTCTCGCCGAATCCGTGAAGGGCGGCTTCGCAGGGGTGTACGGGGTGCTGAAGGTGCTCGAGGAACGCGGCCACGTGCGCCGCGGCTACTTCATCGACGGACTTGGCGCCGCACAGTTTGCGCTGCCCGGTGCGGTCGACCGGCTGCGGGGTTTCCGCGACACGATCGATGTGGAGTTGCACCCCGACGAAGCCGTGCCGCCGATCGTCCTCGCATCCACCGACCCCGCCCAGCCGTTCGGTGCGGTTCTGTCGTGGCCCGACAACGCGGGGCGTCCGGCGCGCAGCGCGGCATCGGTCGTGGTGCTCGATGCAGGTGTCGCGCTTGCGTGGTACGACACGCGCTCGGGCAACCTCGTGCCGCTGGGCCGGATGACGCAGCTCACGTTGCGCAACGTCGTCGTCGCACTCGCCGCGCTCGGCAAGGACGGACGCGTGCGGTCGGTCGAGGTCCGCAAAGTCAACGGCCAGGCCCCTGCCGAGTACGCAATGCATAAAGAACTGGCAGAGGAACTACGCGCCGCCGGCTTCGTTGAGGGGTATCGCGGCTACGTGCAACGTTGATACGGCTACGTGCAACGTTGAATCAAGCCGGCTTGCGGCCGATGGAACGCAGGCCGGCCCAGGCGAGCGCGGCGAGTTCCTCGCCGACCGTGCGTGGGTCGAACTTCGTGCCGCGCTGGATGAGGTGACGTGATGCGCCCTCGCTCATTCCGATGAGGGCATGGGCGATGATGCGCTGTTGTTCGCGGTCGACGTCGGCGTCGATGAGCGGAGCGATCAATTCGGCGGTGGTCTTTTCGATGCGTGCGGATACCGCTGCAAACTCTTCGTCGCGACGGGTGCCGCTGCCGAACAGAAGCATGAATGCGTCGGGGTCGTCCATCACCCATTGGAAATAGGCGACCATTCCCGCGGTGGTCTTTTCACGACTCGATGCCGCGCCCTGTGTTGCGGCGTGGATCGCGTCGATCATCTTTTCACCGACTGCCTCGAGTGCGGCGGCAAAAAGTGCACGCTTCGAGTCGAAGTGTTGGTACAGCACCGGCTTGGTGACGCCTGCTGCTTCGGCGATGTCGTTCATCGACGCAGCGTGGTAGCCGTGCCGCGCAAAGACCCCCACGGCAACATCAACGAGTTGCTCCCGTCGGGCGGCGGCATTGAGTCGGGTCGCCATTGCCG
>JBJTYJ010000238.1:0-7323 GCA_046082705.1 Actinomycetota bacterium
TGTGCGTACTGCAGGTACGGGGCCGTGTTGCCGTCGAACGACAGCATGCGGTCCCAGTCGAAGATGTAGTCCTTCACCCGGTCGGTCGACAGATCGGCATACTTCACGGCACCGATGCCCACCATGCGCGCGATCGCACCCTGCGCGGCGGCGTCGAGGTCGGGACTCTTCGCGCGCACCGCCGCCGTTGCGCGCTCGACTGCCTCGTCGAGCAGCGCCGACAACTTCACGCTGTCGCCGCTGCGACTCTTCAGCATCTTGCGGTCCGACCCGAGCACGTTGCCGAACGCGACGTGGCGCATCTCCACGTTCGTTGGCAGCCAACCGGCCGCGCGCGAGGCAGCCTCGACCATCTGCAGGTGTTGGGCCTGCGGTGCACCGACGACGTACCACATACGGTTCGCACCGAGACGCTCGACACGATCGATGACACATGCAAGGTCGGTCGTTGCGTAGTTGTAGCCGCCGTCGCCCTTGCGAATGATCAGCGGCAGTGGCTCGTTGTCGCGGTTCGTGAAGCCGTCGAGGAACATCACGTCGGCCCCGTCGCTTTGCTGCAGGTGGCCGCCCGCACGCAGGCGCTCAACGACCTTCGGAAGCAGGTCGTTGTAGGCGCTCTCGCTCATCAAGTCGCCGTCCGTCAGCAACACATCGAGTTGGCGGTAGACGCGATTGAAGTACTTGGTGCTTTCCGCCACGAGTACGCGCCACATGCGCAGCGTTTCTTCGTCGCCCGCCTGCAGCGCAACGACGCGCAGTCGCGACCGCTCCTTGAAAGCGTCATCGGCCTCGAACTTCTTGCGCGCCTCTTTGTAGAAACCGTCGAGGTCGCCGACGGAAAACTCTTCGGCGGCACGCGCCTCACCGAGGTCGAGCAGGTGCTCGATCAGCATGCCGAACGGGGTACCCCAGTCGCCGATGTGGTTTTCTCGGATCACACGGTTGCCGACGAATTCGTGCATCCGCACCAATGCATCACCGATGACCGTCGACCGCAGGTGGCCGACGTGCATTTCCTTGGCGACGTTCGGCGCCGAATAGTCGATGACGACGGTTTCACCGGTTGGCGCGGTCTGCACCCCGAGCCGTGAGTCGGCGAGAGCGGTACGCAACTGATCGGCAAGAAAACCCGTAGCGAAGACGACGTTCATGAAACCCGGCCCGGCGACTTCGACGGTCTCACATATGTCGGACACATCGCCCACGCGACCAAGAACGTCGTTCGCGACGTCGCGCGGCGGCCGGCCAATCGCCTTCGCAACCGACAGCGCCCCGTTCACCTGCGCATCGGCATGTTCGCTGAGTCGCACGACCGGGTCGACGGCAGAGCCCGCGAGCGCGGCGAATGCATCGGCGAAGCGTTGCGAAAGAAGCTGGAGGGGATCGGCCATGCCGTTTCACATTGTTGCCGACGGAACGGCGTTTCGCGGTGTCAGTTCCGTGCGCACGGGTAACCTGACGGCGCCTCCGGGTCACCGGTCGGCCCTCGTAGCTCAGGGGATAGAGCGTCGGCCTCCGGAGCCGGATGCGCAGGTTCGAATCCTGCCGAGGGCACTGGCACGCCGTGCGATACTTCCCCCATGGGGGAATCACCAGTGAACGCTGCGCAGTGCCCGTACAGCCCAACCGACCCGGCGGTCGTTGAAAACCCGTTTCCGGCCTACCGCCAACTGCGCGACGAATGTCCCGTGCACAACTCCACGATGGCAGGCGTCGATTTTCTCACGGTCGCGCGACGCGACGACGTGCACGCGATTCTGACCGCACCGAACTTCTGGGTGAACCGCCACGGCGCAGGCATCGCCTATTCCGGCGAGGATGGCCGTGGCAACCTTCAGCACTACGACCAGCCCGAGCACACGAAGCGCCGGGTCCTCATGCGCAACGAGTTCAACCCGCTCGAGGTGAAGAAACTCGCCGACTCGACGCGCGCGCTCGCCGTGGGTCTCGCCGACGACATGGAGTCGTCCGGCAACGAGGCGGAACTGCACGATGACTTCGCCTGCCCCCTGCCGATTCTCGGCTTCATCGATCTGATGGGCGTCGACCCCGGCGACCGACACCTCATCAAGGGGTGGGCCGACCAGTTGGTGCTGGGCCTCTCCGACCCGAAGCAGGCCGTGAAGCCCACCGCCGAGATCAAGGCCTACATCAACGCTGCAGTTTCCGAGCGCCGACGGATCGCCGACGAAGGTGGCACTCCCCGCCCCGGTCTTCTCACCGAGTACTCACTGCGATTGCTCGACGGTGAACGAATTCCGCTCATCGAAATGGAGTCGATGGTGCTGCAGTTGCTGGTTGCCGGCCACGAAACCACGACATCGCTCATCACCAACTTCATGTGGCGCATGCTCGAGGACACATCGCGCTGGGACCGCATCGTTGGCGACCATTCACTGATTCCGAATGCCATCGAGGAAAGCCTGCGCTACGACCCGCCGGTGCTCGGTCTGTTCCGCACCAACGTCAACGACACCACCATCGGCGACGTGCACGTGCCCGCCAAGTCGAAGGTGATGGCCCTCTACGCATCGGCGAATCGCGACCCCGAAGCGTTCCCCGACCCCGACGACTTCGACATCGACCGCGACGAGATCCAGTTGAAGCGCCACTACAGCTTCGGCTGGGGCATTCACCATTGCCTCGGTGCGCCGCTCGCACGACAAACCGCACGCATTGCAATCGAAACGCTCGCGACCCGGTTCCCGAAGATGCGTACGAACGGCCCGACCGAACGTCTCGCTCCCGAGATTCTCTGGGGTCGACGGAAACTGCCCGTTCGCCTGCGCTGACGTCACCGCCTCAGTGCGGCTGGGTGAAACCGAACACCTCGCGCAACGACGCGTCGGTCAGAACCACGTCGGGTGGGCCCTGCGCCACCACGCGCTGCGCAAGAAGAATCGCGGCATCGGCCGTGTCAGCGTCGCCGAGTTCGTGCGTTGCCATCACCACGGTGACACCTCGCGCACGTTCCTGCGTAACGAGGTCGGCCACCAAACGGCGACCTGCAACGTCGAGGCCCGCGGTCGGTTCGTCGAGCAACAAAACCTCGGCACGATGCGAGAGCACCTGCGCGAGATGCGCGCGCTGCTGCTGGCCACCCGACAGGTCGCGCAACGGACGCTTCGCGTATGCGTCGGCACCCGTGCGTTGCATCGACTCGCGCACAGCCTGACGGTCATCGGCGTCGATGCGGCTGAACAACCCGCGGCGCGCGAACCGGCCCATCGTCACGACGTCTTCGACACGTAACGGCAAGGTGTGCGACGAAACCGGATGCTGCGGCAGATACGCAACACGGGCGGGCTGCGAGCCGGGACGCTCACCGAGCACTGCCACATCGCCCCCCTGCGGTTCGAGCAAACCCGCGAGGGTCTTCAAGAGAGTCGACTTGCCCGAACCATTCGTGCCGATCAGCACCAACATCTGGCCCGGAAACAGCGTGAAGCCGAGACCATCGACGACAGGTCGATGTCCGTAACCAACCGCGAGCGACGCAGCGGCGATCGATGCAACGTCGTCAGTGGTGGACATGTTCGTGGAAATGGGGGTGGTCGTGGAGATGGTGGATGTCGCGGCGATGATCGACGAAACGGCGCACCTCGACAACCGTTGCGGCAAGGGCGAACACGACAACGGCCGCAAGGACGATCGACGCACCCGCGGCAAGATCAGCGTGGTAGCTGACCAACAGCCCGACGTACGAGGAGACAACGCCGACGACAGCGGCAATGCACACGACGGTCGAGATGCGGCGACCGAACAATGCACCGGTGGCGGCGGGCGCCACCAACATGCCGAGCACGAGCAACGTGCCAACAGTCTGGAAACTTGCAACGACCGTCAGCGCCACCATCGCCAGCATGATGTTTCCGTACCTGCGAACCGAAAATCCCGACGTTGCCGCAAGACCCTCGTCGAACGACAACAACAGGAACGGGCGCCGACAGACCCACGCCACCGCTGCAACAACGACGAACGCGACGACCTGCCAGGCGATGTCGGCCCACGAAACACCCAACACCTCGCCGAAAAGAACCGCAGTCAAGTCACCGGCGAACGAGGCCGATCGTGACTGAATGATCACGCCGAGCGCCAGCATGCCGACGAACAACAGTCCAATCGAGGTGTCCCCCGACAGTCTGAAACGCCGGTTCACCACACCAACGCCCGCCATCATCACTCCCGCGCCGAGAGCGGCGCCGAGAACACCGGAGAACCCGATGAGCAGCGCAACGGCAACACCGGGCACGACTCCGTGCGCCAGAGCATCGCCGACGAAAGAAAGTCCCCTCAGCACGACGAAAGCACCGGCCACCGCGCACGTCACCGCGACGACACACGTCGCAACGAGCGACAGCCGCAGAAATTCGTTGTCGACGAACGGCCCGAACAGAAAGTCCATCAGGACAGGCTGATGACAACCGCATCGGCGAGGGCCAACATCATCTCGTCGTATCCGCCGCCATCGGGCACGAGGTGGGTCGCAATCTCCACCACTTCCACGCCCACTTCCTTCGCTAGCTGTTCGGCAACATCGGCCGGCGTTCCCAGTTCGGTGAAGATCGCCTTCACGCCCTCGGCCGTGGCGAGACCTTTCAGCTTGGCAAGGTTCTTCGCCGTCGCTTCGGCAGCCGTCGAGAAACTCGGGATCACCGAACCCAGAACTTCACAGCCGTAGCGTTCGCCGAAATAACCGAGCGAATCATGACCCGTGATGACGACACACGACTCGAGGCCTGAAACTTTTGCCGCGATTTCTCTGTCGAGTTCCTGCAGTGACGACACAACCGCGGCACTCCCCTCTGCCAGATCTGCATCGATCGCTGTGCCGATTTGTTCGGCCATCGCCGGCACTGCCTCGGCAAGCGTCAGCGGATCAAGCCACACATGCGGGTCCTCGGCACCGTGCGCGTGATCTTCCTCGTCACTGTGCTTTTCCTCGTCACCGTGCTTTTCCTCTTCACCGTGCTTTTCCTCGTCACCGTGCGCGTTGTCTTCTTCTTCGCCGGTGCGCAGCGTGACGTGGTCGGCGACGTGGAACACCGGCACGCCCGACTTCTCCGTCTCGGCCAGCGCATCTTCCAAGCCTTCTTCCAGGTCCAAGCCATTCGCTACGACGATCGCCGACGATGACATCAATTCAACGTCCTTGGCCGACGGCTCGAAGTCGTGTGGGTCGGTTCCGTTCGGAATGATGACCTCGATGCGTGCCGCATCCCCGACAATGCCCCCGACGATGCTCCGGAGCGCGCTGTACGTAACGACGACAACGGGCAGTTCGTTTGATTCGTCGAGCGACGTTGTCGTTGAAGGCGCAACCTGCGATTCGATGTCGGTTTCCGCGGTCGGAACGGTGTCGTTGGCGCTCGACGAATCGCCGGAACACGCGCCAAGAGCGACGAGAGCGACAAGCCATGGGATGTGGTGAGACGGAATGCGACGGTGCGACGACACAACTCCACCATACAAGGAATGAGAATTATTCTTACTTTTGTTCACGCTCCAAAAGCCACGCCTTGCGGTCGACCCCGCTCGCGTACCCGGTCAACTTGCCCCCGGCGCCGATGACTCGGTGGCACGGGACGACGATCGCAAGGGGGTTGCGGCCATTCGCCCCGCCGACAGCGCGCACGGCGCGAGGCTTGCCCATCGCCGTGGCCTGTTCCCCGTACGTGATCGTTGCGCCATAGGGAATCGTGCGCAATAACTTCCACGCCGCCATCTGAAACGCAGTCCCCTGCGGTTCGAGAACCAGATCGAATACGCGTCGATCGCCGGCGAAATACTCCCCCAACTGCTGCGTGGCTGCGACCAGATGGGGGTTGGTGGCCACCGAGCGAGAGGGCTCGTGGTCATCGGTGAACTCGACGCGACGCAGACCGGTCGCGGAAGCCACGAGCAACAGGACACCGAGAGGCGAACCGATGACGTGTGTGACTTCCACCACTCACCCATATTGCCAGAAGCGATCACCACGCGTCGCCCGGCGTATCAGTTGTATGGTGCAAAAGAGATGTCCACGAACCCCCCGCAAGCAGCACCCGAACTCAGCCGTCGGGAAATCCTCACCGTCTTTTCCGGCCTGATGGCGGGGCTCAGTCTTGCCTCACTCGACGGCACGGCAGTCAACACCGCGATCGCAACGATGGTCGCCGACCTCGGCGGCCTCAGTGCCTACGCATGGATCGGCACCGCCTACCTGCTCACCTCGACAGTGTCGAATGCGCTCTTCGGAAAACTGAGCGACATCTACGGCCGTCGACCACTCTTCCAAGCAGCGATCATCACCTTCATCATCGGGTCCATCGGTTGTGCAGTTGCACAGTCGATGTCCGTCCTCGTCATCTCCCGCGGCGTGCAGGGCATCGGTGGCGGCGGCCTCATGTCGATGGCCTTCGTGATCATCGCCGACACCGTCCCTCCGCGCGAACGTGGTCGCTACGTGGGAATGATCACCAGCGTGTTCGCCGTCGGCAGCGTCGTCGGGCCACTTGTCGGCGGCTTCTTCACCGAACAGTTGTCGTGGCGCTGGATCTTCATCATCAATATCCCCATCGGGATCATCGCGCTGATCATCACATCGGCCGCTCTCAAGATTCCGTTCCAAAAGCGTGATCACAAGGTCGACTGGCTGGGGTCGGCCCTTCTCACCGCATCGGTGACGTGCCTCATCCTGCTGTTGTCGTGGTCGTCCGAGGAATACGGCTGGACATCTTCGTTGTCGGTCGCGCTCGGCGTCGGCGCGGTTCTGTTGGGAATCGCATTCGTGCAGTGGGAGAAGAAAGCCCCCGAGCCGGTGATGCCACTGCATCTCTTCAAGATCGACGTCATTCGTGTGACGGTTCCGCTCGTCGCGTTCGCGGGAACGATCATTTACGGTGCCAATGCCTTCATTCCGCTGTTCCTGCAGGCGGTTACAGGCGTTTCACCGACGAAGTCGGGTCTTCTCCTCGTCCCAATCATGTTGGGTGTCACCTTTGCCAGCATCACGACGGGTCGGCTCACCACGCGAACAGGCACCTACCGACACTGGCCGATTCTCGGAGCGATCTCGCTGACCATCGGCATGGTTCTCCTTTCCGCGATGTCGGACTCCGCTGCCGGTATGACGAGCGCGCTCGTGGGCATGTTGTTCGTTGGCCTCGGCATCGGCAGCATCATGCCGACGTGCACGCTCGCCACGCAGAACGCCGTCGACTGGCACGACCTTGGTGTTGCAAGCGCGGCGATCACCTTCTTCCGCACCCTCGGTGGCGTGATCGGCCTCGCCGCGTTCGGCGCGATTCTCAACTCACGTATCACCGGCAAGGTCGACAAGGC
>JBJTYJ010000239.1:0-5443 GCA_046082705.1 Actinomycetota bacterium
CCAGGCGAGAATCCGCTCACCGGTCTCGAGCGTGAACCACACGGTGAGTGCCGGGTCCTGCCGGTTGAGATAGACGTCGTCCATGCGCGTTTCGGTGTTCGACAACGGTGTCTCGCAGCGCCAGCAGTATGCGAGTACCCGGAAACCCTCGTAGATGAGACCCTTGTTCCACAGCGTGCGGAACGCCCACATGACACTTTCCATGTAGGAGAGGTCGAGCGTCTTGTAGTCGTTCGAGAAGTCGACCCATCGCGCCTGACGAGTGACGTAGCGTTCCCACTCGTTCGTGTAACGCAACACGCTGGTACGACACGCATCGTTGAACTTGTCGATACCGAACCGCGCAATCTCGGGATGTCCCGAGATGCCGAGTTCCTTTTCCGCTTCGACCTCGGCGGGCAGACCGTGGCAATCCCAACCGAAACGGCGCTCGACACGTCGGCCACGCATCGTTCGGTAGCGCGGTATGGCGTCCTTCACGAATCCCGTCAACAGGTGGCCGTAGTGCGGCAAACCGTTGGCGAATGGCGGGCCGTCGTAGAAGACGAATTCATTGGCTCCGTTGTCGCCCGCCGCACGATTGCGCACCGACGCAACGAACGTTTCGTCAGCAGCCCAAAACGCCTGCACCGCGTCTTCGACGGCGGGAAAGTTCGGCTGGGGGTCGACCTTCGGGTACGGCACGGAACTGCAGGGTACGGCTTTGGCGGAAAATCAGGCGATTCCGCAACGCAGAATGAGACGGCCAACCACGAACTGAAGCACCAAGATCACGACGATCGGCGAGAGGTCGAAGCCACCCATCGGGGGCAGGTAGCGGCGCGCGAAACCAAGAACGGGCTCGGTGACCTTCCAAAGGGTCTCGTACACCTTGCTCATGGGCCCGCCACCACGTAAGGGAAACCACGAAAGGATGATGCGCACGAAGATGACGAGCACGTAAACGTTGAGAACCTGACAGAGGATTTCACGCATGGGGGTCGTCCGCGAATCAGTCGTGGTGCGAGTGACGTTGCGCCGTTGGCTTGAGCAGGAAAACGCCCGACGCAACACGCTCCATCGAGCCGTTGAGTGCGTAGCAAATTCCGCTCGCGAAGTCGATGAGGCGACGCATCACTTCGGGTTCGGTGGTCTCAAGATTCATGATGACCGGTTGGCCTTCCTTGAAACGGTCGGCAATTTCCTTCGCCTGTTCGAATCGCTGCGGGCGCACGGTGACGGGTTCACCGCCAGCGGCGGTCAACGGACGCACGGTTGCCGTTTGACGCGGTGCACCGACGGGACGCAGACGCAGACCCGAATCGTCGGGCCGCGGGTAGGCACCACTGTCGGCAGGAATGGCGCCGCTTTCGTCTTCGTAGTCGTATTCGGGTCGCGGACGCTGCACGCGACCCGACGGGTCGGCCGGGTGTCCGCGCGCGGGCCGGGCGGGACGCTCCATTTCGACGGACATGTCGTAGTCGTCGTACGCATCGTCGGCTCCGAGGCCGAGATAGTCCATTGCTCGTCTCCACATCGACATGCCGAAAGGCTACCCGAGGCGGTCAGCCGGAACGGGGACGTTCGCCGAAGATCCCCGTACCCACGCGCACGATCGTCGAGCCCTCTTCGATGGCGATACGAACGTCATGCGTCATTCCCATCGACAACTCGGGCACGCCGAGGTCGGCGGCGAGTCGTGCGGTCAGATTGAACGCGACACGAGTGGCGGCCGGATCCGCGTCACTCGGGCCCATCGTCATCAGCCCTTCGACCACGAGCCCCGCAGCCCGCGCCGCCATGAGCAACCGTCCGACGTCGCCCGGCGCGCAGCCTGACTTCTGCGCTTCGGCCGTCGAGTTGACCTGCAACAAGACGTGGGGTGCCGCGCCCAGCCGCTCGGCCTCCTTGGCCAACGCGGTCACGATCGATTCACGGTCGACGGTGTGCCACAGCGCGACATGTGGCGCGAGCGCCTTCACCTTGTTCGACTGGAGATGGCCGATGAAGTGCACCGGCAGGGGCGCCGGCCCACCCGTGCGGCCGATCTTGTCGAGAAACTCCTGTGCGTAGTTCTCCCCCACCGCGTCGCAGCCGGCGTCGCGTGCCGTCGCCCACGCGACGACATCGAAGGTCTTCGTCACTGCGACGATTCGCACCGCATGCTCGTCGCCGCGCAGATCGGCAATCAGTCGACGCAGGTCGTGAACGCGACGCGCCACGACGTCGACCGTGGGTGGTTGTGTGGCCACGAGTGCGACCGTGCGCCGATCTCTTCGGCTCGGCGTGTTACTTCAGGAACGACGGAACGTCGAAGTCGTCGTCGCCACTGGTGTCGAGCGGGTCCTTGCCGGCGAACGAGTCGCGCGAAACCGGACGGGGCTGCGACTCGACGGAACGCAACGGCGCGCGCTTCTGCTCGCCGCCCTCCCAGCGATCGAAGCCGGCCGCAATGACGGTGACACGAATCTCGTCGCCGAGTTCGTCGTCGATGACGGTGCCGAAAATGATGTTTGCGTCGGGGTGCGCAACGCCGTGAACGACCTCGGCCGCGGCGTTCATTTCGAATAGACCCATGCTGGACGGGCCAGAAATGTTGAGCAGAATGCCCCGCGCGCCGTCGATCTGGGCCTCGAGCAGCGGACTGGTGATGGCGGCCTTTGCGGCCACGACTGCACGGTTGTCGCCACTCGCGTGACCGATACCCATGAGTGCAGTGCCAGCGTTGCTGAGGATCATCTTCACGTCGGCAAAGTCGGTGTTGACGAGGCCCGGCGTGGTGATGAGGTTCGTGATGCCCGCAACACCGTCGAGCAGGATGTCGTCGGCCATCTTGAACGCGTTGAGCAGACTCGTCTTGTCGTTGGCGACGGTGAGCAGACGATCGTTCGGGATGACGATGAGCGTGTCGACTTTTTCCTTCAGCTTCTGGATGCCGTTGTCGGCCTGCGTCGCGCGGCGACGTCCCTCGAAACTGAACGGACGGGTGACGACGCCAATCGTGAGCGCACCGAGCGACCGGGCGATTTCGGCGATCGCTGGCGCGGCGCCCGTACCGGTGCCGCCACCCTCGCCGGCGGTGATGAACACCATGTCGGCACCACTGAGCATTTCCTCGATTTCATCGCGGTGTGCTTCGGCAGCCGACGCACCGACTTCGGGGTTGCTGCCGGCACCGAGGCCACGGGTGAGATCGCGGCCGATGTCGAGCTTCACGTCGGCATCCGACATGAGGAGAGCCTGGGCGTCGGTGTTCACGGCGACGAACTCGACCCCCTTCAGGCCGGCGTCGATCATGCGGTTGACGGCGTTGACACCGCCGCCGCCGACACCGACGACCTTCATGACTGCGAGATAGTTCTGGGGCGCTCCGGCCATGGGCCAAGACCTCCGGGAGATCGATTTATTGGTGGCGTCATCTTTCCACGTTGAAGCCCAAAACTGGTGAATACCGTCGATTCTCGCCCCAGCGGCCAGAGTCACCGACCCGCGAGTATCGGATCTCCGCTCGACAGGTCGATCCCGTTCAGGCTCTTGGGGTCGGTACGTCGCAGCACGAGAACGAGGGCCACCATCTTCGAACGCAGGTCCGTCGGCCGGCCGAAGGTCACGACCGTGCCCGTGCGCAGGGTCATGAGGAGGTCGGTTCCACCCGTTGCTCCCATGTTCAACATGAGCGGTGCCACCTCGGGCGGCAGTGATGCGGCGACCTGAGCCGCAGCCGCGTAGACGTCGTCGGCCTGGGATCCCGCCGGCAGGTCGGGCCCGATTCCCGTGATCTGGGTGTACGCGGTGGGCTGGCCGTTCAGCACCGTGATCACCCGTCCATCGATGTCGATCACGCGCGCCTGATTGTCGGCTCCGAGATACCAGGCGATCGGTTTGCGCTCAGCAATGTCGAGAACGACCGTCGACGGGAAGCGTCGTTTGGCCTGCGCATCGCGCACCCACGGGTCGGCCTTCAACACTTCCTCGACGGCGCCGAGGTCGAGGCTGAAAACCGACTTGCCACGCACGAGGTCGTCGGCGGACTCGAGAGTCGACTGCGCGGTGTAGCGGGCACCATCGATGACGATGTTGCGCACACCGAAGAGCGGTGAAGCCAGGACGGCGAGAATGATGCCGACGACCGCAAGCGGCAGAAGCACCCATCCGACGATACGCAAACGACGCCGGCCCTCGGCGCGACGAACCGCGATGCGCCGCAAGCGAAAGCGTCGGTCGCGCTTCACGACACCATCGCTTCCGTCGCCCTCGTCGCTCGTCCTGACAACGGGCCCCGTGAGGTCGTTGTCTTCGATCAACAGGGGTGGTCTTCGTGCATGGGTGAGGTCGTCATCGGCCACCAGGTCATAACCGTCGATGAGAACGGTTTCGGTGTTCGCAATCGTCGGTGCCGCCTGCGACGCGGATGGCACCACCGGCACGTCACCGGTGTGCTTTTCGAACGCCGTCGTCAACTCGTCGAGCACCTCGGCGGGGACGTCGCTCACTGCCCGCACGACGGGCGTCTCCCCCGTCGCCCTGGGTGCGCCGTCACTGGGCGTTGTTTCGTCAGTCATGTTTCGTCGCCACCGCTAAATAAGCGTCAAGCCTCGCAGTTCCGTTCACCAACGAGGCGTCTTTCGCGACCGCGAACGGCAGACCGGGCGCGAAACCGACGAGACGCACTTCGCTGCGCAGCGACAGCCCCTCGGCTTCGAGCACACGCCGGTGCACCTCGAGCATCACCCGCACGACGTCGGCACTCGATGCACCCACTTCCGCCTGGATGAAATTCGCGTGCTTGTCGCTGACCGATGCACCACCAACTCGCAGACCGCGCAAACCCAACCTGTCGATGATCTCTCCGGCCGACCGCGCACCGTTGTCGGGATTCACGAACACAGAGCCGGCGTTCTGTCCACCGGGCTGATTGTCGCGCCGCTAACGCACGATGTCGGCGATCGCCGCATCGCCCACCCCTGGTGTCGACGCCGTCAATCTCAGTTGCGCCGCGACAACCACATGATGATCGGCGAGGTCGGAGCCACGGAACCGCAGACCGAGCTCGTTTGCCGGTACGAGTGCTCGGTTGCCCGTTCGTACGTCGACGATCTCCGCATCGACGAGTGCGGCGATCATGTCCGAACCGTGGCCGCCGGCGTTCGTTCGCACGGCACCACCAACCGTTCCCGGCACGCCGACGGCCCACTCGAAACCTGCGACTCCGAGGGCGCTGAGTTGCCGTGCCGCCACGGGCAACGGTGTCGCACCACCTGCTCGTACGCGAACGGTGTCACCGGTTCGGTCGACCACCTCGACTCCGCTTGCAAACTCGCCCAGCACCACACACAGGCCCGCGAACCCGGCGTCGGCGACGAGCATGTTGCTCCCACGCCCCATCACCACGATCGGAGCCCGCGTTCCATTGCACACCCGCGCGATTTGGACGAGGTCGTCGACATTGCGCACAGCCACGAGC
>JBJTYJ010000240.1:0-5318 GCA_046082705.1 Actinomycetota bacterium
GCTCCGTAGCGCCACGCGCGCTCTTGCAACCAGAACTCGGGGTTCGAAAGGTTGATGTCCGAGAGAGGGACCTTGGGCAACGATGAGGCCTGTGTCGACATGCCGTGAGATTATGCGTTCGTGGAGAAAGACCACGAAGCCCTCCCCGAGATTCGGCCGATCGAGTTCACCTTCTTCGTCGATGCCGAGACGTACCTGATGTCGGGTGGTGAACTCACTGCAACGGAAGACGAGCTTTTCGAGGCCGGTGTCGAGCGTGTGGACGTACCGACGCAGTTCGGCCACGACCTTGGTGAACGCGTACCGGTGCGGGTCGTCGGAACGGCGCGTGGCCTGCGGTGGTACGCCGGTCTCTTGAACCTTCACGATCCGATTCAGCGAGAGGAACTCGACAGGGTGATCTCGGCGCAGAATCGCGCAGAAACTGCACCTCGGCGCGCCGAGAACCCGTGGGGTGGGTAGGGTTTTCCCGTCTCAGTTGACATCAGGGGGAACCATGGCCGAAGCCGTCATCGTCGCAACCACTCGCAGCCCGATCGGGCGTGCCTTCAAGGGGTCGCTCGTCGACATGCGACCCGACGATCTGTCGGCCCAGATGGTGAAGGCCCTCATGGCGAAGGTTCCGCAGGTCACGGCCGACCACATCGAGGACCTGATGATGGGCTGCGGTCAACCTGTGGGGGAGCAGGGCTTCAACATCGCGCGTGTTGTCGCGATTCTCGCCGGTCTCGACAACGTGCCGGGGGTGACGGTGAACCGTTACTGCTCATCGAGTCTGCAGACCATCCGCATGGCCGCACACGCCATCCGTTCGGGCGAAGGCGACTGCTTCATTGCGGCGGGCGTCGAATGCGTCAGCCGCTATGGCGCCAGTGCCAGCGACTCGGCACCCAATGCGGTGTTCGCCGATGCTGTAAGCGCACGAAGCAGCGATCGGAGGGCGGGCAACCCACGTGGGCGCCGCAGCAAGGCCAGCCCGACATCTACATCGCGATGGGCCAGACCGCCGAGAACGTGCGGGAAGTCGAGGGTGTCACGCGCCGCGAGATGGATGAATTCGGCGCACGGTCACAGCAGCTCGCTGTTGCCCACCAAAGGAACGGTTTCTTCGAGCGCGAGATCACTCCGGTCACCCTGCCGAACGGCACGGTCGTTTCGCAGGACGATGGCCCGCGCGACGGTACGACCGTCGAGGGTCTGTCCAATCTCAAGCCGGCATTCCGTCCCGACGGCGAGATCACCGCGGGTAACGCATGTCCTTTGAACGACGGCGCGGCAGCCGTGATGGTGATGAGCGACACGAAAGCAAAGCAGTTGGGCATCACTCCTCTTGCCCGCATCGTTGCATCGGGTGTGTCGGGTCTCAACCCTGAAATCATGGGACTCGGACCGATCGAAGCGATACGCCGGACGCTTGCGCGCGCGAAGATGACGATGAACGACATCGACCTCGTGGAAATCAACGAGGCCTTCGCCGCACAGGTGATTCCCTCGGCCAAGCATCTCGGTGTCCCGATGGACAAGTTGAACGTCCACGGGGGTGCGATCGCTCTCGGTCACCCGTTCGGCATGACCGGAGCCCGCATCATGGCAACGCTGATCAACGGCCTACAGCACGAAGACAAGACCTTCGGTCTCGAGTCGATGTGCGTCGGCGGCGGCCAGGGCATGGCGATGATCGTTGAACGGCTCAGCTGAGGCTTCGCCTCGTGATCGTCGAACGGCTCAGCTGATTCAGATCAGTTTGTGATGTCGCGCCATCGTTTGTGCGATGAGCGACAACGTCAACATCGCCAATGAGATGACGCCGAAGGCCCATACGGGTCCGTGCGCGCCGTAGATCCACGGGCTGACGAAGGCGGTTGCCGAGGCCCCGACGAGATTGGCAGCCCCCGACAAGCCTTGGGCCGCTGCGGCACGTCCCTCGGGTGCGACCTGCGACATGCTGGCCTGCGAGGCGGGAATGGTTGCCGCCTGGACGATGCCTTCGACGACCGACACGATGATGATCGCAAGTGGTGTGGCGGCGAGGCCGTAGCCCGCGACGATTGGTGCAAGGATGAATATCACGTAGAGCGCCGTGCGCAATGCGCCCCACTTGTCGGCCAGGCGACCGCCGAGGCTTGCGAGCAGGACGAACGGAATGCCGTAGATGAGAAACGACAGACCGACGACGAAGTTCGAGGCGCCGCGGTCGGTGAGGTAGCGATCCCAGAGTGCGTCGTACACGCCGATCGGCAGGTAGAGGCTCATCGTGGTGAGTGCAACGGTGCGCACACCCGGGTACCGCAGCAAAGTCAGGCTGATACGACGTGACTCGCCCGACGAGGGCAGAGTCGGCAACGACTTCGCGGCAAGAGTCAACGATGCAATGGCCGCCACGATCGCAAAGAAGATGAACGTCCAACGCAAACCGAACGGATCGAGCATGATACCGCCGATGAACGGCCCGCCGACGATTCCCGCTGTTTCGACACCGGCGAGTTTGCCCAGTCGTTCGGCAGCACGAGTCTTGTCGAGGTTGGCCGCGATGGCGCGCGCCGCGGGTTGTGTGCACCCGAATGACACGCCGACGATCGCGCGTCCGATGACGAACTGCCACAGCGAATCGCCGAGAGCGAAGACGAGCGAACCAACCGCGGCAAAGGCGAGGCCGATCACCATGAGGTTTTTCGGCTTGTGCCTGTCGGCAAGGGGTGCGACAAACACCTGCGTGACGAGACCGGCGAGGAACCCGATCCCGGCAATGAGGCCGAGACCGAAGTCCGCAAAACCGTAGGTGTCTTGTAGATCACCCAGCGCGGCGAAGATGATGCTGTTCGAAACGGCCGTAGCGCCCGAGGCGAACATCAAGACGCTGAGTGTCGCCCTGGCGTGGTCAGTGGATGATGTCGACGTCGACAATGGCTCAGCCACGGCGCCTCGCGTCGGCCAGCACTGCGTCGTTGAAAGGTGGCCAGAACTCCATGCCCCATTCGGTGAACTCGCGATCCGACAACATCACACAGGCGACATCGGCAACCGGGTCGACCCACAGGAAGGTTCCGGTTCCGCCGAAATGTCCCCACGTTGCAGACGAGCCGTTCGGCGCCGTCCAGTGTGGATGTTTGGTTCCCCGAATCTCGGGGCCGAGACCCCACGGACAGGGGTCGAAGCGTCCGAGGCCGGGCACAACGCCTTCGAGTGCGGGGAACTGCACGGAGGCCATCTCCCGAACGGTCTCGCGCGACAACAAGGTCGGCCGACGCAATTCGGCAGTGAACTTGGCGCAGTCGTCGACGTTGCTGACGACGTCTTTCGCGGCTGATCCTTCGAGCGAAGTTGACGCGAGACCGAGTGGCTCGCACACCGCCTCGTGCAGGTAGTCGGCGAATTCAACGCCGGCTCGCTCGCCGACATGGGCGGCGAGAATTTCGATCCCGGTGTTCGAATAGATGCGTTTGCGGGCCGGCGACGTGATGGGGTTGACGCCGTCGAACGAGTAGCCACCCGCGTGTGCCAGCAAATGGCGCACCGTGCAGCCGTCTTGTCCGACCGGCTCGGAGAGGGAAGTGGTGCCTTCTTCCACCGCAATCATCGCCGCCCACGCGGTGAAGAGCTTGCTCACCGAGGCGATGCGAACCTTGCGTTGCGCATCGCCATGGGCGTGCAGCGTGCCGTACCGGTCGATCACCGCTGCTGAGGCGAACTCGACTGGCCAGCGAGAGATGTGACCGAAGGCTTCGATTAGTTCAGGTTAGAACGAATGAGTTCGGCGACACGGAATGCGAGGTCGACGCTCTGGCGTCCGTTCAAACGCGGATCACATACGGTTTGGTAGCGATCATCGAGGTCTTCGTCGGAAAGCGCATGAGAGCCGCCGAGGCATTCGGTGACGTCGTCGCCGGTCAACTCGACGTGGATGCCTCCTGGCCACGTGTGCTCGGCACGGTGTGCGCGCACGAAGCCCGCGATTTCCGCAACCACATGATCGAGGTGGCGGGTCTTGCGACCCGTCGTCGATGTGAAGGTGTTGCCGTGCATCGGGTCGCACGCCCACACAACGGGATGGCCGGAATCGTGCACCGCGCGAAGAAGAGGGCGCAGTTTGTCTTCGACGTTGTCGGCACCCATCCGCGAGATCAGGGTCAAGCGACCCGGGATTCTTGCGGGGTTCAATGCTTGGCACAGTTCGAGCACGAACTCGGGTGTCGCCGTCGGGCCAACCTTGCAGCCGATGGGGTTGCCGACACCCCGCAGGAACTCGATGTGCGCACCGTCGAGCCGGCGCGTGCGTTCACCGATCCAGAGCATGTGGGCCGAACAGTCGTACCAATCACCGGTCAGCGAATCACGGCGGGTGAGAGCCTCTTCGTAACCGAGGATCAGCGCTTCGTGCGAGGTGAACACGTCGACTTGGTGCAGCGCCGGATTGTTCTCGGTGTCGATTCCGCATGCGCGCATGAAAGCGAGTGCATTTTCGATCTCTGTCGCAAGCGCCTGGTAGCGCTGGCCTTCGGGCGAGCTCTCGATGAACTCTTGGGTCCATGCGTGTACGCGGTTGAGGTGCGCGAAGCCACCCTTCGTGAAGGCGCGCAGGAGGTTCAACGTGCTGGCCGACTGGTGGTATGCCTGCACGAGACGCTCTGCATCGGGCCGACGCGCCGCCTCAGTGGGCGAGGGGTCGTTCACGATGTGTCCACGGAACGACGGAATGTCGGCGTCACCAACGCGCTCGAAGGGCTGTGAACGAGGCTTGGCGAACTGGCCGGCCATGCGACCAACCTTCACAACGGGAACACCGAGGGAATAGGTCAGCACGACGGCCATCTGCAGAATGACGCGCAACTTCTCGCGGATGTTGTTGGCGGAGAACTCTTCGAAGCTCTCCGCGCAGTCGCCGGCCTGCAACAAGAAGGCGTTACCGGCGGCCACCTGGCCGAGAGCCGACTGCAGACTGCGGGCCTCGCCGGCGAACACCAAGGGAGGCAGTGATGAGATCTGTTTCAGGGCACGGTCAAGATCGCCGGCATCGGGCCAGGCGGGCTGTTGCTCGGCTACGAGGCCGTGCCATGAGTCGGGAGACCAAGTGCGTGCCATGGGCTACGCAGCGTAGATGCGCTCCGCGTCCTCACGCAGGCCAATTACGGCGCGGCTGACCAAGCGGCGTGCGGCTTCTGCCGTCACACCAAGGGCCTCGCCGACCTCGCGGAAGGACTTGCGCTCGCCGTCGAGCAGGCCGAAACGGGCCTCGACTGCGTAGCGGGTGCGCTCGTCGAGCGTGCTGAGGAAGTTCGCGCCGGTGATGATCGCGCCGCGGAGGTTCGCGTCGGTGAGGT
>JBJTYJ010000241.1:0-9127 GCA_046082705.1 Actinomycetota bacterium
CGCGTTTGCCGCCGACGGTGACGTACACGCGGTCGCCGACCTGCAACTTGTCGATGTCGCGCATCGGCGCGCCGTGGCTGGTGCGATGGCCTGCAACGACCGCATTGCCGGGCTTGCCGGGAAGGGCGGTTCCCGGCCACAAGCCAAGGCCGCGTTCGAGCACGTCATCGTGGATCCCGTAGAGCAGTTGCACGTCGAGGCCGATCGCCGGAATGCGTACGGTCGCAACGGTGCGACCGAGACGTGGCTTCACATCCGTCGTGCGTTCGGCCGATGCATTGCCCGGTGCGAAAGTGACCGCAGCGGCGACGAGCACGATGGCGACGGTGTTGCGAAGAAAGCGCCGCGCCGTGTGCATGGCGCAATTCTGGCAAGAAACCGACACTCAGCGCGCGGAAATCTGTTCGATGATCCGTCGAGCCGTGTCGTCTGCCTGCTGAATGCAGGCGGGAACACCGATTCCCCTGTAACTCGCCCCGGCCAGATGGACGTTCGGCAATTCGGTGGCGAGGTGCGATTCCACGTGGTCGACGCGCTCGAAGTGACGGGGCCGATACTGCGGGAAGCTTTCGACCCACCGCGTGAGCCGCACCTTGTCGTCGTTGACATGGGAAGAAAAGTCGACGCCGAGGTGCATCTTCAGGTCCGCAAGAACGAATGACAGCAGTTCGTCGTTCGAATGGTGATGAAGCGGCATCCCGTCGCGTCCGAGCGAAACGCGCAACATGGCATTGCTGCCATCGTCGAGGTGGGCCCACTTCTGCGATGCAAACGAGACCGCAGTGACGAACCGCTGTACCGGCTTCGGCACGAGGTAGCCGCTGCCTGTGGCCGAACGGGGCATCACGCCGCGGGGCACGGCGAGCGCGACCATTACGACCGACGCGTGTTCCCAATCGGCAAGCAGACGCGCTGCATTCGGCGCGGCACCGGCAAGCCATTCGCCGGTCTGTCGCGCGGGTGAAGCGAGTACGACGTGGTCGCACCGGTATTCACCGTTCGAGGATCGAACGATCAAGGTGTTCCCCGCGCGGCCGACACCGCTGACGCGCGCATTGACGACGACGTTCGCGCCGGAGCGAACCACCGCAGAGTGCACCGCATCGGTGAGCGCCTGCATACCGCCCGCCGGTGCCGCAAACACGTGATTCCCGGCGCCTGCAGGTGCAGGTTGTGCGCGTTTACGCGCCGAGATCATGAGGCTGCGACCCTCGGATGCGAGTTCCTGCAACTGCGGCATGCCACGCAGCGAAAAGGAATCGGTGTCGGTGGCGTAGATGCTGCCGACGAGCGGGTCGATCAGCATCTCGTGAACCTCGTTGCCGAGGCGTTTGCGCATGAACGCCCCGAGACAATCGGCGTCGATCGACGTGCGCGGCAGCGCAGGCTCGAGTCCGGCGCGCAACTTGCCGCGCGTCGAGATGAGACGTGACCGCACGAGGGGCGCCAGCCGCGTCGGCACGCCGAGCAGAAGACTTTCGGGCAGGGGATGAAGTCGACCGCGCCACACGGAGGCGTGTGCAACGGCGGGGGACGTGAGTGAACTGCCGAGGCCAACTTCCTCTGCGAGATTCCGTGCGGCGGGCACGCGCAACAGAAAGGCATCGGCGGCTTCGTCGACGGCTGCGTGTCCTGCGAACGGAGAGGTGCGAATCAGTCCACCAACGCGTTCATTGGCTTCGAGAATCGTGAGGTCAACCGTCGGGTCGAGCGTGAGCAGTCGATGTGCGCAGGCAAGCCCTGTGATGCCGCCGCCGACGATGACGACTCGATTCGGCGTCGACGCCGTGCTCAACCCGCGGCCTCGATCACGCGCCGTGCGAGCGCCGCCATGACGCGGGGATCGTCGTTGACGCAGGCGATGCGATCAAAGATGAGGCCGCGGGACTCGGCATGCTCTTTCGCCTCGATGTCGAGGTCGTAGAGCACCTCGAGGTGGTCGGCCACGAAACCGCACGCGCACACGAGCACGCCCGCAGGCGGTGAGTCGGAAGCAGCCAGTGCATCGATCGCTTCGAGGACGTCGGGGCCGATCCACGGCTCGGGTGTGCGGCCGGCGGATTGCCATGCGATGTCCCACTGCTCGTGTTCACGCAGACCAAGTGCACCGGCGACGGCGACGGCCGTCGAGCGCAATTCGTTCGGATACGGGTCTCCGCCATCGATGATGCGTTGGGGAAGCGAATGCGCGGTGAAGAGAACCTTTGTGTTCGCGGGCAATTTTTCGAGCCGTTCGCGCATGTCGTTGGCGAGGAAGTCGACGAATGCGGGTTCCGTTGCCCACGAGTCGATGCCGACAACCTTGATTCCGTGCGGCGCGGCTGCGGTCGTCGCACGCCCGACGTATTGCCCGATGCTGTAGGTCGAATAGTGCGGAGCAAGAACGAGCCCGATGATCGTTTCGGTTCCGGTGGTTGCGACGTCGGCCACGGCCTCTTCGATCATCGGGTGTGCGTGCTTCAGTCCGAGGGACACGCGGAAGCGGCCAGGGGACGCGTTGTCGAGAGCGCGTTGAATCGCGTCGCGCTGTGCCTCGGTCAGTGCTGCGAGCGGTGACAGTCCGCCGATGGCCTCGTATCGCCCGGTGAGTTCGGCGAGTAGTTCGTCGGTCGGTGGTCGACCGCGGCGAATGTCGGTGTAGTAGGGGAGTATCTCTTCGCGACTGCGTGGTGTGCCGTACGCCATGAGGATGACGGAAATCATCGGCGGGTCCTTTCGTGAACGTGTTGCACAACGGCCAGAAGCACGTCGGGGTCGCACTGCGGCGTCACGCCATGGCCGAGGTTGAAGATGTGTCCCGGGTGGCCCGCATTCGCGGCGAGTACGTCGTCGGCCGCGGCAAGTGCGGCATCGCGTCCGGCGAGTACGGCGGCAGGATCGAGGTTGCCCTGCAGAACGACATCACCGCCGACCCGCCGACGAACTTCGTCGAGGCGCACCGTCTGGTCGACACCCAACACTGCACCACCTGCTTCGTGCATCGCCTCGAGCAGGTGCGAGCAACCGACGCCGAAGTGAATGCCGGCGACGTCGGGATGCAGCCGACGCAATTCCGCGAAGAGTGTGCGTGTGTGCGGCAGGACGGCGGCACGGTACGTGGCATCGTCGAGCGCGCCGATCCAACTGTCGAAGATTTGGAATGCGCTGGCGCCGTGGCGAATTTGTTTGTCGACGAGTTCGACCGCGTGCTGTGTGAGACGTTCCATCACGTTGCCCCACAACACGGGCTCGTTGCGCATCATCGCGAAGGTGTTCTCGTACGTCCGACTGGGCCGGCCTTCGACGAGGTAACTCGCCACTGTGAAGGGCGCACCGGCAAAGCCGAGCAGCGGGACTTCGAGTTGGCCAACCAACAAGTCGATTGTGTCGAGCACGTATCCCATGTCGGTTTCCGCATCGAGGGGTCGCAAGCGCGCGAGGTCGGCCATCGAGCGCAACGGTCGTTCCGCGACGGGGCCGGTGCCGGGTGCGACATCGATTCCGAAACCAACCGCATGCGACGACACGACGATGTCGCTGTAGAGAACCGCCGCATCGACGCCGTAGCGGCGCACCGGTTGAAGCGTGAACTCCGCCGCCAAATCGGGGCGCTTGATTGCGTCGAGAATGCTGCCCTCGCCACGCAACGTGCGATATTCGGGGAGGCTTCGTCCTGCCTGGCGCATGAACCAGACCGGCGTGTGTCGGGCGGGAAGCCCGCGCGCCGCGAGAAGAAACGCTGAAGAGTCGTTGGCCGTGATGGCAGGGGGAACAGCCACGTTCCGCAGGCTACCGCTGCGGCTTTTGCGCGGCTAACGGGAACGCGAACGCAGAAGTGCCTCGATGCGCGCAATGCGCGTGCGGGCAGGTGGGTGCGAGGAAAAGATGCGTTCGTGGCGGCTGCGGCCGACCGACGACCCGTCACGCGCCGCAACGTGTGTCAAGGCGCGCGACAACTGCCGGCCGAAACCAAGCTCGACGACACGGCGATCCGCGTGGAATTCCGCATCCCGTCCCACGAGGTCGTTCAATCGTTGCGCCGTCACCAGCGTTGCGCCGAACAACCACAAGAACCCACTCAGCGTCACGTCGAGGGTCCGCGCGACGTGCTGCGCGATCCCCGACGTCGCAGCGAGCCGACGCAACGGTGCCCGGGCGGTCCTGCGCATGAATTCGCCGAGTCGCGCGAAGAGAAGAACCGGCAGGCTGAACCACTGGGCGAACGAAAGTCCGACCGTGTGTGCACCGAGGTGGTGACTGAATTCGTGTGCCACGACGCCAAGCAGTTCGTCATCGTCGAGATTGTCAAGAGCGAAGGAACTCACGACGAGGATGTGTCCGCCGCATGCGAATGCATTCACGTCGCCGCTTTCGTCGATGGCGAGAACGAAGTGGCGCTTCGGTGTTCGTGCGGCTGCGAGGACCATTCGCGCGGCGACATCGAGCCGTCGACGTTCCTCGGCGTCGGGTGTGCGCACGCCCAGCATTCGTGTCACGAAGATTCGCTGCGTGACGGGAAGAAACATCACGACGGAGGCGAGTGCCGTCGTGATGATGAAGAAGAGATACGAGGTTTCGAAGGGAATCGAGACGACGAACCAGATCAGGCTCGTGGCGGCGAGCCACGCGGGCAACAACGCAACGACGGGGACGACGGCGGTGAGGGCCGAGGAGTCGATGAAAGTTCTCCGTCGCCGCGCCACGCGTTCGAGGCTAGACAGTGCCAACGTTCGGCAGTGTCTACACTGACCCAATGAGCGAATCGACTGTCATGGAAGGCGCCGAGGCGTGGTCGCACGAAGGAACCCTCGATGCGGGCGTCGTTGTTGTGCACGGGTTCACCGGTAATCCCGGTTCGATGCGGGGTCTTGCCGAAGCGTGCGCAGCGGCCGGGTTCCACGTCGAGATGCCGCGCCTCGCGGGGCACGGTACGTGCGTCGACGACATGCTGCCGACGCGTTGGGTCGACTGGTGCCGCGATGCCGATGCCGCGTACGCGCGGCTTGCATCTCGTACGAAGAACGTCGTCGTGATGGGGCTCTCGATGGGTGGCTCACTCACGCTCTGGCTCGCAGCCGAACACCCCGAGACCAAGGGCATCGTCTGCGTGAACCCCGCGACCTACCCACTCGCCGACGAAATGTTGAATGCGATCCGCGGCATTCTCGACGGCGGCACCGAGGTGATCCCCGGTATCGGAAGCGACATCGCCGACCCCGACGTCACGGAGAATGCGTACCCGGGGACTCCCGTTCGACCATTGCTGTCGTTCATGGACGAAGGCCTCGCGCCATTGTCGAAGAGATACGCGACGACGCGCGTGCCGCTCCTTCTCTATACGTCGGTGAACGACCACGTCGTCGACCCGGCACAAAGCGATCGCCTCGCCGACGCGTACGGTGGCCCGGTCGAGCGCGTGATGCTCGAGCGCAGCTTCCACGTCGCAACACAGGACTTCGACCGCGGCCTCATCTTCGAGGGTTCGGTTGCCTTTGCCCGCCGCATGACGGGGGTCTGATCCGTGTCGCTTCTCGCGGCGATTCCCAGCCCTTCATCGAATGCGCTCGAACTCGGGCCGTTGAAATTGAACGCCTACGGGCTGATGATCGCGCTCGGTGTCATTCTCGGTGTGCGCATCGCCGGCAAGGCACTCGAACGTCGCGGTGCCGGGTCGACCGACGACTTCAGTGCGGTCGCGATGTGGGCGGTTCCCGCGGGAGTCATCGGCGCGCGCGCATACCACGTCATCACCGATTGGGAACGTTTCTCGGGCAACTTCGGTGACGCATTCAAGGTGTGGCAGGGCGGCCTCGGTATCTGGGGTGGCATTGCTCTCGGTGTTCCTGTTGGCATGTGGGCCGCACGACGACGCGGCCTCGATGTCTTGGTTGTCGTCACCGTTGCCGCTCCGGCGATTGCCGCTGCACAGGCGGTTGGGCGATGGGGAAACTGGTTCAACCAGGAACTCTTCGGTCGGCCGACCGACCTGCCGTGGGCGTTGCGCGTCAGCGACGCAAAGACGATCGCCGCGGGCTACGAATCCGGAACCACGTTTCATCCGACCTTTCTCTACGAATCGGTGTGGTGCGCGGTGCTGTGCATCGCATTGCTGGCCGTGAACCGCCGCGACTCGTTGCGCCCGGGTCGGGTCTTTTGGCTGTACGCGGCGGGTTACACCGCGATGCGCTTTTTCATCGAGGGCTTGCGCATCGACCGTGCCCACGAGGCCGGCGGTCTGCGACTCAACCAGTGGGTGTCGCTCGTGGTCTTCGCCGCATCGATCGTTCTTTTCGCCATTCAGGTGCGGGCTGATCGGCGGCCCGGGTCTAGCGTGGCGACCCATGAGCCCCAGCAATAACCCGTCTTCCGGCAGCGACGTTGTCCTCTTCGACACGCCCGCCCCCGGTGTCGCACTTCTCACCCTCAACCGACCCGACCGCATGAATGCGTGGAACGCCGATCTGTCGGCGCGTTACTTCAGCCTGCTCGAGTCGTGCGCAGCAGACGATGCCATTCGTGCGATCGTCGTCACCGGAGCCGGTCGGGGATTCTGCGCGGGTGCCGACATGGACGCGCTGCAGTCGATCGGCGGTTCCTCCGACGGCGCACCCAGTGCCGAAGCTGCGTCGGGTTCGCACCTCCAGTCGTTCACCACGACCGTGCCCAAGCCCGTGATCGCCGCGGTCAACGGAGCGTGTGCGGGAATCGGAATGGTGCAGGCACTTGCGTGTGACATCCGCTTCGCGGCGGCGGGCGCAAAGTTCACGACAGCCTTCGGTCGCCGCGGGCTCATCGCCGAATACGGAATGAGCTGGTTGCTGCCGCGACTCGTCGGAACCGCCAACGCGCTCGACCTTCTTCTCTCGGCCCGCGTCGTACTCGCCGAAGAGGCGCACGCGATGGGCATGGTCAATGCCGTCCTGCCGGCCGACCAGTTGCTCGACCACGCCATTTCCTATGCAGCCGACCTCGCGGCGAACGTCTCGCCGACATCGATGGCTGTCATGAAGGAACAGGTCTACGCGGACTACGCGGTGACCCTGGGCGACGCCGAGCAGAAGGCGTTGCGCCTCATGAAGGAATCCCTGCGACGTTCCGACTTCAAGGAAGGCGTCGCGAGCTTCCTCGAAAAGCGCCCCCCGAATTTCTCTCCCGTGACTCGTTAGCATCCAACGCCGTGTCACAGCGTCTCACTGCCGCCGACGTGGCGAAGGTCGCGCGCCTCGCACGTTTGAACGTCTCGCCCGAGGAAGTCGAGCGCTACACGCGCCAACTCGACGGAATGCTCGATCACTTCGCCGACATCGACAACCTCGACCTCGCGAGCGTCGAGCCGATGACGCAGCCGTATCCGCTCGTCAACGTGTTGCGCGCCGACGTCGAACGCCCGTGTCTCGACCGCCTCGAGGTTCTTGCAGTGGCCCCTGCGGCCGAGGAGGGCCGCTTCCGTGTTCCTCCGTCGGGTGGTCTCGATGGCTGAGTTTCCGACCGTTTCTTCGATCGCAGCCGATGTCGCTGCCGGCCGCACGACTGCAAGCGACGTGCTCGATGCACATCTCGCACGCATCGACGCGCGCGAGGGCGAAGTGCACGCGTTCAACCTCGTTATGCGCGAGCGCGCGATGGCCGTCGCAACCGACATCGATGCGCGGGTCAAGCGTGGTGAGAATCCCGGGCGTCTCGCAGGTGTGCCGATCGCACTTAAGGACAACATGTGCACGCGCGGTGTGGAGACCACGTGTTCGTCACGCATCCTAGAAGGGTGGAAGCCACCGTACGACGCCACGACGGTGCAGAAACTCGCGGCCGAAGGTGCGGTGTTCGTCGGCAAGACGAACCTCGACGAGTTCGCGATGGGTTCGAGCACCGAGAACTCGGCCTTCGGTCCGACGCGCAACCCACTCGACACGTCCCGCGTTCCCGGTGGCAGCAGCGGTGGCAGCGCTGCAGCGGTCGCCGCGGGCTTTGCGGCGGGAAGTCTGGGCAGCGATACCGGTGGCAGCATTCGTCAACCCGCCGCACTGTGCGGGCTCGTTGGTGTGAAGCCCACGTACGGTCTCGTCAGTCGGTACGGCCTCGTTGCATTCGCAAGCAGCCTCGACCAGATCGGTCCTTTCGCCCACACGGTCGAAGACGCCGCGATTGTCACCGAGGTGATCTCGGGCCACGACCCGATGGACTCGACGAGCATTCCGCAGCCCGCGCCCGATCTCGTTGGTGCGCTCGGTACGGGCGTCAAGGGATTGCGCATCGGCCGGGTCGCCGATCTGCCGAAGGGCGCCGACCTCGACGTTCTCGCACGCCTTGATGCCGCTTTCGAAGCACTCGCAAAAGCGGGCGCGACGATCGTCGACGTCACGTTGCCGTCGCTGTCGTTTGCGCTCACCGCGTACTACCTCATCGCACCGGCCGAGGCGAGCAGCAACCTCGCCCGCTACGACGGTGTGCGTTACGGCAAGCGTGTGGCGGCGGGTGACATCAACACGATGTACGCCGACACGCGCGAAGCGGGCTTCGGCGACGAAGTGAAGCGCCGCATCATGCTCGGTACGTACGCCCTGTCGGCCGGCTACTACGACGCTTATTACGGCAAGGCATTGAAGGTGCGGCGGTTGATAGCCGACGACTTCGCGCGCGCATATGCAACCGCCGACGTCATTCTCACCCCCACGTCGCCGTCGGTCGCGTTCCGCTTCGGTTCGAAAACCGACGATCCACTCGCGATGTACCTGTGTGACATCTTCACGATTCCGACGAACCTCGCGGGCCATCCGGCGATGAGCGTTCCGTTCGGAACCGGCCAGGACAACATGCCCGTGGGCGTGCAGGTGCTTGCGCCGACACTCGGCGAGGCAACGATGTTCCGCGTCGCGGCAGAACTCGAGCGTGCGGTATGAGCCCCATCGAGAAACTCGACAACGGCCTGCCCGACGGCTGGGAACTCGTCGTCGGACTGGAAGTGCACGTCGAGCTGGCAACGAAGACGAAGTTGTTTAGCTCCTCGCCGAACCGCTTCGGCGACGAACCCAACACGAACATCGACCCGGTGACGTTGGGCCTCCCCGGGGCATTGCCGGTGTTGAACGAGCAAGCAGTCGAACTGGCCATGCGCATTGGCCTCGCGTTGAACTGCCAGGTGCAGCCGTGC
>JBJTYJ010000242.1:0-2064 GCA_046082705.1 Actinomycetota bacterium
AACTTGCACGTCTGTGCAAACGCCTGCGCCCGAACGCCCCCGTCAATCTCATTCCGCTCAACCCCACACCGGGTTGGCCAACCAGCGGGTCGTCACCCCAGCGCGTGCGTGAAGTCGCCGACACCCTGGTCGGCCTCGGCGTCAACGCGACGGTGCGACGCAACCGCGGAACCGACATCGATGCAGCATGCGGTCAACTGGCCGCCGGCCAAACCATCACGCCCGTGCGCTTCGGCCGCGCCGACGACTGAGACGCCTCAGCGCAGATACTTCGGGTTGGCCACGCGCAGCTTGTCGACGACCGAGTCGAACACGAATGCCTCAACGTCGGAACGCACGGCGCCACCGTCATCGAAACCACCCGCACGAATCCGGCGGGCAAGGTCCGCATCATCGACACAGCCCAGCTCGCGCAGACCTGCCGCATGACGCTCGGCCTGTGCGGGGCCGAGCTCGATCTCACGTTCCACCATCGCCAGAACGTTCACCGCGACACGCGCGTGGAACTGCATCGCCCCCGAAACGTTGGGCATGACCTGGTTCTCGAGCCACTCGCGCACCGCCTCGGTCAACTGTGCGGCGGTGGGTGGATCGTGCGGGGCGGTCACTTTGCACCTGCCGACAGTTCGCGAATCGTCATCAGGGCGTCGTATTCGTTCTCGCACACACGGCGACCGATCGCCGCCAGTTCATGGCTGCGCACCACGCCGTTCAGGTGGTACGCCGCCTGCGAGATGCACATGAGACCCCACTTCACCGTTCCCAGGAGTTCCCACCAACGCAGTTCGCGTTCGTCGATGCGCACACCCGACTCTGCTTCGTATGCATCGAGCAGCGCCGCGTAGTCGCCCATTCCCGCCACCGGCTTTCCACCACCGAACCGCCACGCACGCACGCACACCCAGCCAAGGTCTTCTGCCGGGTTGCCGATGTGTGCGAGTTCCCAGTCGAGCACCGCACTCAGGCCGTCACGGCCGACGATCACGTTGCCGAGACGAAAATCCCCGTGCACCAGACACCAATCGCGCGGCGCGGGTCGGTTCGCTTCGAGCCAACGAAACGCGATCTCGAACGCCGGATGCGCCTGGCCCGACTCGTCCATCAGTTGCACGTACTTGGCCACTTGGTCTTCACCGTCGAGGCCTTCGATTGCGGTGTGGTCGATGCGGTGGATCTGGGCCATTGCCCGACCGATCTGCGATGCCAACACGGGCCGCGCTTCTGTGAACTCGTCGTCGCGAAGAATCTTGCGGGCGATGGTTTCCCCCTCGACGGCACGCATCACCATGAACGGCTCACCCAACGGGCTCGTCGTCATCCCGCGCGAACTCGTCACCACCTCCGCGGTTGGTACGCCCAGCGCGTGCGCCGCCTCGAGCACCGCCACCTCGACGTGCATGTCGCGTGGTGACCCCGGGCGCTGGCGCTGCAACACGAACGACTCGCGGCCCATCGCAAAACGCCACGTCTCACGCGAGGCACCACCGGTCAGGCGAACGAGAGACTCCACGTCCCCCGCGACACCCGCACCGCGCATCACATCGTCCAGCGTGTCCCGCAGTGTCGAGTCAGACGATTCCGCCACGGCGAAACGTTACCCTTCACGCTCGGTGTCGCCCGCTCTCGAACTCCGCAACATTTCGCTTCAGCGCGACACGACGGTCATCCTCGATGACGTCACGTGGATGGTTCACCCCGGCGAGCACTGGATCATCCTCGGAGCCAACGGGTCGGGCAAGACCTCTCTCATGCGCATCGCAGCGCTGTATCTCCACCCCAGCGCCGGCGAAGTCGTCGTGGCCGGCGAACGCCTCGGCACCACCGACGTTCGATCACTTCGCCGCCGCGTCGCCTACATGTCGGCCGCTTTTGCGACCGAACTTCGCCCCCAACTACGCGCCTTCGAAGTGGTGATGACCGCCAAGCACGCCGCTCTCGAGCCTTGGTGGCACACCTACCACGATGCCGACCGCCATCGTGCAATCGCCTGCCTCGAACAACTCGGCGTTGCCCATCTGGCAGACCGCGAGATCTCCACACTTTCGTCGGGCGAACAACAGCGGG
>JBJTYJ010000243.1:0-7281 GCA_046082705.1 Actinomycetota bacterium
TTCTTCGAAATGGTGCAGTGGACGAGCGACTTTGTGACGGCCAAACTGCGTTCACACTGGAACGAGTAATTGTGGCTGGCCTACGTCGGCCGTTGAGTTCAACTCGGAGGTAGGGCCGCGCGGAACGCCGCGAGTTCGTCGGACGAAATCGGGACGAGGTGCTTGTTCTCGGGGAATGCTCCCGACTCGACGTCGCTGCGGTATTCGCTGAAGGCGGCGATGCGTTCTTGCTGCAGGCGGGCGTGTTCGGCTGCGAAGTCGCGGTAGACCTTCGAGTGCCGTGGAACGTGGGCTATACCCGACATTTCTTGGTTCGTCGGGTCGCCGAGGATGTCCATCGCGAAGAGGTACTGCGCGTCGCAGCCTGCGCCTGAACCCATCGACCACAATGACAGACGCTTCAGCCGTTTGCTGATTTCGATTGCAACCTCGGCGGGTACGACTTCAATCTCTGCTGCGATTGCGCCCGCATTCTCGAGCGCAACGCATTCGCGGTACACACGCAGTGCATCATCGGCCGTCTTGCCGACGGCGCGAAAGCCACCGGTCCAGCCAGCGCGCGAGGGAACCAGCCCGACGTGGCCGACCACGGGGATGTACTCCTTTGCCAGGTGCTCGACGCGGTCCATGCTGCCCGAGCAGTAGATGCAGTCGGCACCCTTTTGCAGCATCTCGCCAGCCCAGCGCAAATGGTCGTCTGCAGACCCCGCTTCGAGATGTGAACGTCCGGTGAGAGTGAAGAGCGATGGTGCAACTTCGCGGTAACGGGGGTGGGCCACCAGTTCCGGTGGTGCGGAAGCGAGGTCGATGCCCGCGATCTCCGCGGCGGCAGCCTCTTCGATGGTGAAGATGCGCAGCATCGTGAGTTGCCGCTTGCCCTTCGCTGTGGCCAGGTCTGCGACGGTGAGTCGACGGCGAGTCATGGGATCACGCTAGTTCGGCGTGGTGACCGTGTTTTACGAGTAGGTGATCGCGAGTGACAAGTTCGTCACGTATGGCGCAAGCCAACCCGATGTGTTGCCGAGCGGCAGGATGCATTCGTCGAGTTCGTAGCCGAGAACGTTGATCATGTAGCTGCGGCGACGTTCGACGCGCTGCATGAGGGCCGGGTCGAGTTGCTGCAATTGTGCGCGAAGCGAGTCGTCGGCCAGTGCAATGCCGTCCTCGAGGTTCACGTAACAAAAGGGACCCTTTGAGACGGGAATGATGTCGACCTGAATTGCCATGCCGGAGCGCAGCGGCACGCCGCAGTTGTTTGCGAATGGGGAATTCACCCACTCGTCGAGGTGCAGGTAATGACCCGGGTTCAGCGCGAAGTCATACAGCGACGGGTCGCGCACGGCCTCGGCGGCGGCGAATACGTCTCCGCCGGTCGCGCCGAGGTGCACCGCTCCGTACCAAGCACGCACGACCTCGAAATAGTTCGTGAAGAAGCGCTCGTAGAAGTCGCGAACCTCGTCGGACATCTCGTGCGGACCGTTCGCCACCGCGCCGGCGCGACAGGTGAGCGCGCCGGCAACCCCGAACGCGGTGGTGAGGGCATCACCCTGTCGTGCCACATTTGATGATGCGCTGGCCAGACCGCGACGTGCCTTGTCACCGAAGCCGACCATGCGGTGGCAACTGAGCGTGAGACCTCGGCTGTCGAGCTCGCGCTCGAGTTCGTCTTCGCGAACACCCGGGCGAACGTTGCGCAGCAGCGACATGATTCCGTTCGAGCAGACGCATGCGGCGTACTCGAAGAGCCTGATCTGTTCGGGCTCGTTGATGAGGCGCAGTCCGTCTTCGACGTTCATCAACAGGTGCGTGGCGTTCGTGACGTTGTCACTGTTGCCTGCCAGTTCGCGCAACAGGTCGACGACGTATGTGGGAAGGTCGATGGATTGCGCTGCGGCGCCCTGTCCGGCTGCGCCGATGAGGGCGGGGGAGTAGGTCTTCCAACCGATGCAGCCGATGCGCGCACCGGGTTTCGCCCCCTCGTTGGCGAGGATTTCATTGAGTGAGCGCGAAGCGTCACGCGGTTGGCCCATGAGGCTGAGGTCCTGCCACAACTCGATCTCGATACCAATCGCCGGGTCAGGCCCGAAACCGAGACACTCGTTGCCCACCAACAAGCGCGGCGAACGCGCGCCGACACAATCGATGATCAACAGTGCTTCTTCAAATCGCGGGTCGAACCCGGAGAGATACGAGATGTTGGCCGCGTGCTCGCGGTCGGCCCACACCACCAGAAGGTCGATGCCTTCGGCCCGTGCGCGTTCCTGTGTCGCGGCAATGCGTTGCCGATAGATGTCGGCAGTCAGCACGGGTGGTGGCAGCGCAGGAATTTCCGACATGGGAAGTGGACATTCACGAAGTGACACCGCCATTTGCCCAGTCTTCCATGACCACGTTCAAGGCGGATTACGGTCGGGTTTGGCAAGAGGGGGAGTCATGGCCAGTCGGGAAGCGCAGGAATACCTCGCGCAGGTGAAGGCGTACCAAGAGGCGGCGATCGGTGCGGCGGGTGCAGCGCCGACGCTCGAAGACATGCGGGCTGGATCGGTCGCGATTCTCGAGACAATCGGCACGATGCCCGACGGAGTGTCGATCGAAGAGGTCGATGTCGACGGCATGTCGGCGTTGTGGTGTCGGCCGGTGGGCGCACCATCGGATTCAGTGGTGGTCTACTTCCACGGTGGCGGATACGTGCTGCAGAGTGCGCAGTCGCACCGCAAGTTGACTTCGCATCTCGCCGTACAGAGCAACCGCAACGTTCTCAGCGTGAACTACCGCCTTGCCCCTGAACACCCGCACCCTGCAGCGGTCGACGACGCGATGCGGGCCTACAAGTGGTTGTTGGCACAGGGCTTTGCGCCGTCGCGCATCGCATTGTCGGGCGACTCGGCGGGCGGTGGCCTGTCGTTGGCGTTGCTGCTTGCCGCGAAGCGCGATGGTGTTGCACAGCCTGCGGGTGCCGTGGTGTTCTCGCCGTGGGTCGACCTCGTCGGTACGGGTGACTCGATGGATTCAAAGGCGGGTGTCGATCTGATGGTGCAGCGGCACGCGCTGCAACTGATGGCTTCGATGTTCGTTGCGGGTGGCTCGGTCGAAGACCCACTTGCCGCACCGTTGTACGGTGACTTCACGGGCGTCGCACCTCTTTACATACAGGTCGGCGGCAACGAGACGCTTCTCGACGACTCCACCCGCATCGCCGCGCGCGCGGCACACGCGGGGGTTGCGGTTCGTCTCGAGGTGTTCCCCGAGATGCAGCACGTATTCCAGGCAGCAGTCGGGATGATTCCCGAAGCAACCGACGCGGTCGAAAGGGCGGGTCGCTGGCTGCGGAAATTGTTGGCCTAGCTGAGTTGTTGGAGTAGCTGGGGCGGCTACTTGGCCATCTGGCCGCCATCGACGGGAATGATTGCCCCGGTGATGACACGGGCGTTGTCGGATGCGAGAAACAGCGCCATGTCGGTGATGTCCTGAGCCGTGCAACGCCACTTCGACCCCACCATGTTGCCCTGGCCTGAGAAGGTCTCGTAGGCCTCCATCGGTGGCATGTCCATTGCGGCCGACAGACCCTGCACCATGCCCGATCCGCGCCCGGGGCCGGGCTCGATCGTGCCGGGGCAGATCGCGTTCACGTTGATGTTGAACTCGCTCAACTCCATCGCCCACGCCGAGGTGAGACCGACGATGCCGTGTTTCGACGCGACGTAGTGGGAGAGCATCGCGTGGCCCGAACCGACGACCGCCGATGCAATGTTGATGATCTTCCCCGATTCCTCCCCATTCAGGTAGCGGCCGATCATCGGCGCGACCGTGTACTTGGCGACGAACATCGCGCCCTTCAAGTTCGAATCGATGACGGCGTGAAGTACGTCGGATCGCATGTCGTGAATTGTGTCGAGGGCCGCCACTCCGGCGTTGTTCACGACGATGTCGACGCGACCGAGACGTTCGATCACTTCTTCGACGGCATTCTTGACCTGCATTTCGTCACGCAGGTCGGCAACGACGCCGACAGCTTGACGGCCGCAGGACTCGACCTCCTTCACCGTCTCGGCGATCATCTCCCGGGTCGACAACGCGTAGATGTTCGGAATGTCGTGGTCGATGTCGAGCACGGCAACGTCGCAACCCGCTGCTGCAAATGCGCGGGCGTGGTTCGCGCCCTGGCCTTTTCCGCCACCCGTGATGAGGACACGCTTGCCCTCGAGACCCCTCAACTGTGCCGCCATGACCCCTCCTTGGCTGTGATCGATGCAAGGTTACTGCAGCAAGAAAGTGGCTTGGTCAGGCGGTGCGATCGTCGAAGCCTTGCTTCTTGCGTCCGTCGTAGGAGACGCGTTTCGTGGGGTTGATGCGAAGAACGACGCGGTTGGGCGAATCGAGCATGTCGGCGTACCACGCGGCGCGTTTCGTGTCGGTCAGGAACTTGCGCGCCGCGAGCGCGGGGTAGAACCACGACCTGGTTTCTTCGTCGTCATGGATGTCGACGGTTCCCTTGTAGGTCACCGTTTGACTGACGCCAATCGAAGTTCACGATCGACGACATCGGCGAACCGTCACGTGTGATCCAAGTGAGAGTGCACTCGTCTTGCAGCGACAAGAGATGTGCCTTGTCGGCTTCGCTGGGTGAAAAGGCGCGAACATCCTCGAAATTCTCGGCTTGCGGGTCGCTCACGACACGAAGTTAGTTTGCGGTCGCTGCGCGCGCCGCGACGTTCAGCAATTGCTTGCGCAACATGATGCCGTCACCGGGGGCAAGCAGGAACTTTTCGATGATTCGTCCGCCCGGTGCGTCGACACGAGCGCGCATGCGCGTGACGAGGCGGGTCCCCTCGATGCAGTCGCGCAATTCGTAGGCAAGAACGAAGTTGATGCGCCGCGACGCCGAACCCTTTTGTGCAAGACGCATCACGAGAGCACGTGGCGGGTCGACGATGACGGCTTCGAAGTCGGCGGGGCCGCCCGGCAGGGTTCCGCCTGCATCGAGCGTCTGCCAATGGTCTTTGATCGATGAAGCGCTTTTGCGACCAAGGTTGTCGATCCAGTCGTAGCTGTACCAGCCCGCGCGACCAAAGCCCATCTGGCGCAGCCACGGAAACACGGCCCCGGGAGGTGCGGCGATCGTGATGCAGCGCGTCGCAACGATGCGGGCGTTCGGACAAAGGTCGTCACCAATTACTTTCGACGCGCGTTCTTCGGCGGTCGAACCCCACTGTTCGAGAATCATTTCACCGTTCCTTTCGGGGTGGTCCAGAGTCGTACGAGAATCCACACTGCGGTGATGCCGCACACGGTCCAGGCGAAGGTGCGAATCAGATCGGCGGTCATCAGGCGGTCGTAGACGCCCTGGTCGAAACCTTTCATCAGGTCGCCGTGGGCCGGTGCGGACCAGAAGCCACTGATGGCGAGGACGACGCCCATTGCCGCGGCGTTGATCGCCGCGGGAATGCGAAGATCGCGGCGCGAGCCGAGGAAGGCCAGCACTAGCAGGCCGAGAAGCGTGACCCCCTCGGTCAGCCACGGCAGCAACAACAGATTGCCGATGCGATCGACGTGCGCGTTTTCAAAGGCGACGAAGTTGTCGGTGCCCACCTTCGGGAAGAGTGCGTAGTGGATGAAGTGGATCGTCCACATCAACCCGACGAGGAACCACGTCGAGGCGAACTGCGCGATGGCAAGGGTGCGTTGTGCGCGGGGGGATTCGAACACATTCGGAAACTACCGACGCGTGGTCCTACGTGCGTGACCGAGCGACGTCGTTTGGTTGGTCAGGGGTGCTGCGGGAGTCGGCAAGAATAGGGAGCAATCAATGCGAGGCAGGGGGCGTCGTGGCAGATCCAGCATTTCCGGTTCGTCCGGAACTTCTCACGGTCGAGTGGCTCGAGGGCTTGATTCGTGCGGGGGGTGATCTTGCCGCCGGTGAACGCCTGGAGTCGTTCGAGGTCAAGCCGGTTGGTGAAGTGATCGGTGTGTTGGGTGAAGTGGTGCGGGTGTTCCTGACTTACAGCAGCCCGGGTGCTGGCCCCGCAACGCTGGTCATCAAGTTCGCCCACAAGAATGCCGAGAACCGTCAAATCGCGAACAACACAAAGATGTACGAGCGCGAGGTTCGCTTCTTCAACGAGATCTCGAACGAGGTCGACATGCCCAGGACGAGGTGCTACTTCGCCCAGATGGACCCGGTGACCGGCGGCAATGCCGTGGTGATCGAAGACCTCGTCGGCTACGACGTCGGAGACCAGGTGAAGGGCGTGACTCTCGAGCAGGTGAAGATGGTGATCGACGCGATCTCGCCGTTGCACGCCCGCTTCTACGACAACTGGCGCGAGAAGTTCGGCCACATGATGACTTTCGACTCGGACGAGTACATCGAGGGGTTCAGCCCAGGGTTCTTCGGCACGTGGGAACAGGCCATCAAGAATTTCCCCGAGTGTTTCCCGCAGGAACTGCTCGATGCGTTGCCCCGATATGTGGCTTCCTTCAAGAAGATCATGAAGGAAATGGGAAATCGCAAGATGACCTTCATTCATGGCGACGTGAAGATGGACAACGCCATGTTCGGTAACGGCCGGCCGGAGTCGTTGCCCGTCATCATGATCGACTGGCAGAACGTGATGGTGTCGAACCCGCTGCAGGATCTTGCGTGGTTGGCGGCGTCGAGCCTTGAAGTCGACGTGCGTCGAGCAATCGAGAACGAGTACCTCGAGTACTACCGGCTGAAGATGGCGGAACACGGCGTGAAGGACTACACGATCGAACAGATCCGGGACGACTACGACATCGGCTTGTTGTTCATCATGAGCTTCAACATCCTGATCGCGGGTGCGTTCGTGCCGTCGAGTGAGCGTGATCGTCGCATGGCGATCGTTGGCCTCGAGCGCGCGATTGCAGCGGTGATCGATCGCGGGTTGCTGGCGCGCATCCCGAGTTAAAGCCATCGACGCTCCACCGCTGGCTCGCCGTCGTCACGGCTTGGAGCCTTGCCACTTGGTGGAACGATTCGCGACTGCTGCTGTCGGACGAGGGCCTTTATGCGACGGCAGGTTTCGCAGATGGTGTCGATTATCCCGGACGTTGGTCGGTGTTAGATCCGCTGTCGGCTCCGAGCGCCGTTCGCTTGACGCTCGTGGTGGGCCTCGTCCGATGTGCACTGTTGTTCGTCCGGCCGAAAAGGGCAACCGGCATCGGATGTCTTGCGGCCTTGTTCGTGTGCATTGCATCCTTGAACACACGAGCGCCGTTCGCGACTTCATCGGCGGAGATGTACCTCGCCGTGTTGTTGTT
>JBJTYJ010000244.1:0-13424 GCA_046082705.1 Actinomycetota bacterium
TTGTTCGCAGGTCAGTCAATTGTCATTCCCGCTGTCGGTGGCTGAGAAGACCGTTTTGTCAGTTGCCCAAGTCGGGCCAGCGGCGCTTCTGCCGACGACGCTGGCCTGCGACACCCGTCTTGCGGTGTTCGTAGAGGGCCCACTGCCTGCGCCAACCCGTGTAGTCGGGGCCGGTGAGTGGTGTTGCATTGCCGCTTGCGGCGCGGCGACGCGCAGTCCAGAAGTCGGTTGACGATTCGTCGCCGAGCAGCGTGACGGCGCGTTCGATTCGGTCGTTGAATCGTCGTGTGTTCTCGTTTTCGTCGGGGAACAGCGGCGTGCCGAAGACGACACGCGTGTGGCCGCGCTTCGGGCGCTTCATGCCCTTGCCGAAGATTGCGCCCGTGCCGTCGATGAACACGGGCACCACGGGTGCGCCGGTCTTGGCGCTCAGGTACGCAGCGCCCGCTTTGAACTCTTGGCCCCAGCCGTCGGGCGAACGGCCGCCCTCGGGGTAGATCACCAGGCTCCAGTCGCGGGCAAGCAGGCGGCGCAGTTCATCCGACGACTTGCGGCTGGTGGTTTCCCGATCGATCGGAATGGCGTTGAGGGCGAGTGCGGCGAGTGTGCCTTTCACGCGCTTGTCGAAGAAGTAGTCGGCGGCCGCAGCAACGACGAGGCGGTCACGCCAGGGCTTCGGAACGGCGGTCACCATGAGGGGCGTGTCGAGGTGCGAGTGGTGGTTGGGGGCAAAGATGACGCCGCCGATCGACTCGTTGTTGGCGAGGTCGGCGAGGCGATCGGAGCCCTCGACCTTCGGTCGGGCGAGGAACTGCACCATTGCGGTGACCGGTCCGGCGACGAGCAGTCGTCGAACGAACCGCGAACCCGGACCACGAGCGAAGTCGGTGTCGAAGTCGGCGCCGAGCGTCGACTTCTTTGCAGGCACCTCGACACCGCGCGGCACGCTGGGGGCACGGTAGGGGAAACCCTTCGTGCGCCACATCTTCACCGGCTTGCGGGCGAGCGATTCGAGGCCTTCGGCAAGACCTGCGGCGCGTTGCAATACGCGCCGCGATGCGGCGCTGCGCACGGTCTGCTTCGGGTAGTCGCGGGCCATCGTTGGTCGTTTCCTACTTCACGTCCGCGACCATGATCGGCGGGGTGTGGAGGTGGGTGATCGTGGGGCTGCGGCCGACGACGTCGCTGGCGATCTCCAGTGCATCGTTCAGCGTCGAGGCCGGCGTGAAGCCGAGGCGGCGAACCGTCGGCGCATCGCCGCCGACGATGATGACCTTGCCGCAGTGCTGCAGGCCGTGGCTGCCCCAGTACCACATGTAGAAGGGATGCACGCCGTGGTAGGCGTAGCTCGTGCGGTACAGGTGGCGGTACCAATCGTCTTCGGCGAATTGCTTTTCGAAGCGTGCTTCCAGTTCGTGAGGCACGGTGGTTTCGGTCAGCACCTGTTCGAAGAAGTCGATGTAGCTGGGGTGGTGAACGGGATGGAACTCGTTCGTCGTGGGGTGGGTCATGATGACGACGCCACCTTCGCGCACGAGGGGCTTGCCGCGGTAAAGGTTGAAGAGGTAACCGAGGCCGGTGCACATGACGAGGATCGGGTTCATGATCGAGTTCACGTTGTAGGGGCAGATGAAGGGGATGCCCATCGTGAGGATGTCGGTTTGACCCTGCACCTCGACCAGCTGTTGCTTCCACACGTTCTCGGTGGTGACCTTGTGAACGGCTTCGACCTCGCCGCACTGAATGCTCGTCATGTTGTGCGGTGCTTCGATGCCGTGGAAGATGTTGCGGGCCATTCGTGGGGGTGTGCGATTGAGCCCGGCCTTGGCGGCGACGAACTTGGCGCGGTCGCGGCCGTTCCATTCCCACTCGCGCTTGGCGAGGAAGTCGAAGGGCTTGGGGAACATGTCGTTGTTGACGGTGGTTTCGATCTGGAAGATCTTCGGCCCGTGCTTGCGCATCACTTCACCCATGCGCCAGTTGCTCTTGTGCAGTTCGCTCTTGTGGGCATCCATGAACGAGCGGCTGTTTTGCATCGTATGGGTGTTGTGGTGGTGGCGCAGCGATCGATAAGAGGCGAGACCCGTTGCCGTGCTCTTCCAGCCGCCGTCCATCGCAACCAGGTTGATGTTGACATACACCAAGAGGTCGCTTTCGGCGGCGCGCTTGTTGATCTCGACCTCTTCGCCGTGGGCGGTTTCGCCGAGCAGTGCCAGGTTGTCGGGGTCTTCGGCGTCGTGTTGGTACAGCATGCCACGCGGGGCGAAGGCGTCGTAGATGCGATCGCCCAGTTGGTGGCGCA
Organism: Actinomycetota bacterium; assembly: GCA_046082705.1. Lineage (GTDB taxonomy): Bacteria > Actinomycetota > Acidimicrobiia > Acidimicrobiales > Ilumatobacteraceae > F1-20-MAGs119. The sequence goes on from JBJTYJ010000244.1 coordinate 2,303, forward strand.
GTTCGTCTTCGGTCATGCGGCGGTGCAGTGCGAGGGCGGCGATGATGTGTACGTCGTCGACGCCGGCCTCGGCGGCCATGTCGAGAACGGCCTCGATGATGCGCTGGCGGATGTCGGGTCGCGTCATCTTTGGCAGGGGAAGGCTGATGTCGTCGAACGCGATGGTCAGCTTCATGCCCGGAAACAGCAGCGTGGGTAGTGGATCCATTTCGATGGGGTTCAACAGCGCATGGTTGATCGCGCCATCGATGTCGTCGATGACCTTGTGCGGTTCGGGCGCATAGATGACGCGCGAGCGGTCGGCGGGCAACTTCTCGAGCGAGAAGTTCTCGCCGCGCCAGAAGAGAATCGGTGGAGTCGAGCGGTCGACTTCGAGGACGAAACCGGGACGTGGCATCAGCGGTTCTCTGCTTTCTTCGATTTGTCAGTCTTGAGAAGTTCGGGGCGTAGGTCGAAGGCGATCTTGATGGCGCCGCGCGGGCCTGCCTCTGCTGCGTGGCGCAGCGCGTGCGCGTAGTCGGCGAGCGGGTAGGTGGCCGACAGCAGTCGCTCGGTCTGGAACGTGCCGGCAAGTTCGATTGCGAGGTCGAACGTGCGGCGTCGCGACCCATCGGGGAGCGTTTCGGTGCCGTAGGTGTAGGAACCCTTCAGTTCCGTTTCGCGGTGCCACAGGCCCGTGAGGTCGACGTCGACCTGGGCCGGCATGCCCATCAGAACGATGCGGCCGCGCGGGCGTGTGATGTGGATCGAGGTTTCGATGCTGTCGCTGTTGCCGACGGCATCGATCGTGGCGTGTGCACCCGACGACAGGTAGTCGCCGACGATGTGGCATCCCACGACGTGGCGCACCGTGCGGGCGAGTTCGTTTGCCTTTACCACGGTGGTTGCGCCGAGTTCCTTGGCCGCGCGCATTTGGGCGGGGTAGCGGGCACCAACGACGACGTGTGCATGCGGTGCGAACGCGCGAAGGCCGGCGATGGCACACAGGCCCATCGTTCCCGCACCTTGAACGGCGATGACCGGGGATTCGACGCCACGCACCGACTCGATGGCCTGAAGTGCGGAGTGGATGCCTCCCGCGAGCGGTTCGATGAGAACGGCGCGTTCGTCGCTCATGTCGTCGGGAATTCGGTGGATCTGTGATTCGTGCGCGACGAGCTCCGTGGCCCACCCCCCGCCGGTCGAATTGCAGAAGCCGATCTGTATGCCGGGTTCGAGGGGCGGCAGGGCGAGGTGCGCGTAGTCGTCGCCATCGCCGGGTGCGGCACCTTCGAAGGGCAGCGCGTGGCCGCGCGCAGCATGGCCGAGCACGGGTTCGATGACGACGCGCTCACCAGAGTCGAGTTCGCCGACGATTTCGTGGCCGGGAACGAACGGAAAGCTCACCCAGTTCTCGAAGTAGGTGGACGCGTGGCCCTCGACAGTGGCGAGGTCGCTGCCGCAGATGCCCGTGAGGCGCGGATACACGCGGTGCCATCCCGCGCCAGGGAGTGCGGGTGCGTCTGTGTCACCGAGGGTCAACGGTCCGATCTTCGCGGCCGAACCGGTGTCCAGCCCTGACACGAGGCGCGCGAGCATGAAGCGACCGGTGTTGCGGTCGATGCGCAGTGCCCTCATCGCTGACGCTCGTTCACCATGGGGGCAAGCGGGAGTAGCCGCTTTGGCGCGCCGGCGGCCTTTTCCCATTCCTCCACCAACCAGCCGCGCTTGCGGGCGATGGCAGCGAGACGCGTTTCGGGGTTCACGGCGACGGGGTGTCCGACGGCTTCGAGCAACGGCAGGTCGGAGGTCGAGTCGGCGTAGGCAACGCACTCGTCGAGCAAGTATCCGTGGGCGTCGCAGTAGTCGCTGAGAACCTGCGCACGGGTTTCGCCGGTGGGTGGCACCTTGGTCAATTGTCCGCTGTAGTTGCCGTCGGGGCGAATCGACATTTCTGCGGCAAAGATTTCGTCGAACAGCGGCCGCAGCGATTCGACGTTGAACGACAAAGCGCCGGTGATGAGAATCGTCTTGTGGCCGAGTGCGCGATGTTCGCGCACGCGGCGAATGGCCGCGGGGAAGGACTTGGCGACGATGATGTGCGTCATCATCTCCATCGCATCTCGCTCGATCTGTTCGACGGGGGCGTCTTCGTAGCGGCGGTAGAAGTAGCGCAGGAAGTCGCCGCGGTCTTTGCGGTCCATGCTGAGCAGAGTCGGTGCCTCGCGCAGGGTGCGCATGACGTAGCGCATGCGTTCGGGGCCGTTCAGGTGGCGGGTGGCCAACCATGAGTAGCTTTCGACCACGTTCGAGGCGATCAGGGTGTTTTCGAGGTCGAACGCAGCAACTTGGCGATTGGGGGACAACACGTTGGCACGCAGCCGGGCGCTGCGGTCGGTCTTCGTCTTGCCCGGCGTCATCTTCACGCGTGCGTGTTCGACGACCGACGGCAGGTGGATGTTCTGTACATAGTGGTCCCACGACACGGCGCGTGGATCGAAACAGAACGCGGCCTGATCGACAGCGTCGAGTTCGTTCCAAACGCCGAGCAGGTTCTCGACCGAGTAGATCGCTTCGCACTCGGTGTAGAGGCCGTACAGCTCGACGTATTCGAGTGCGCGCTCGATCTCGATGCGCCGCTCTTCGAGCTTCGCGCTCCATGTTGCCTGCGTGCCGCGCAACGGCAACGACTGCAACAGGCGCTCGCCGCGGGTGACCAATGTTTGGGCCCTGTTCAACTGCTTCTGCACGCGACCACGGCCGGGGAAGTTCCAGTCGGGCACGACGATTGGTTGGCCCTCGGCGTCGTGTACGGGATGGGCGGTGAACCAGTCGCGAACGTTGTCGACGAGTTGGCTGTATCGCAACGGGTTCGTGCTGCCCGAGGCAACCTGCGTGATGAAGGGAGCATCGGGACCCTTCGCGGCGATGGCGATGATCGCCGCAACGACGATGTCGACGGGAATGACGTCGATGGTTCCCTCGGGGACACCAGGGAACTCGCGCAGCAAACCGCGCGCGTAGGAGATGATGACCGGCTCGGCCATACGGAACCCGCGGATCCAGCCGGGCTTCGGTTCGGCGAGTGCGGATTCGATGATCGACGGCCGCACGATGTTGACGGGAAGATCACCCTTGGTTTCGAACACCGCCTGTTCGGCAAGGGCCTTGGTGAACGCGTAGGCGTCGGGCCAGCCAACGCTCGCCGCGCGCGAGCGGCCCGCCTGCACGAGTTCGTTCTGCACCCACTTGTCGCGCAGTTGTTCGGTCTTGGATGCGAGGGCCGGTGCTCCTGCGGCGCCGAGTTCGCGCCGTGTGTCGGCACGGAAGCGTTCGAGCGCGTGGGGCGTGCGGCTTGCGGCTTCGATGTCGCCGCGCAGGCGGCGCGCCGAGTCGACTTCGGCACGCCAGTCGAGGCCGATGTCGAACGGTCCCTCCGACACGAGCAGTTCCGGTGCATGACCGCGACGGTTGCCCGCCACGTAGCAAGTGCTGACGGCCACGAGGTGGGGCTTGGTTGCCGACGTCGCGTGCAGTTCGTTCAACATTGCTGCAAGGCGCACCGGGCCGAGAAGGTTTACTTCAACGGCGGAGTCAAGAGGGGAGTCGAACGCGACAGCAGCTGCGGAGTGAATGATGATGTCGCACGACGCGAGTTGCTCGCGACCCGACTCGGAGAGGCCGAGGCCGTCGACCGAAATGTCACCGTCGATTGCATGCACGCGTCGGGCGCACATCGCATCGAAATCTTCGGCAGTGTCCTTCAACTCGCTGCGCAGGCGATCAAACGCATCGTTGTTGAGAATCTCGCGCTTCACGCGGCTGGCGGCACCGCGTCGGCCACCGCGCACGATGAGAAACAGTTCGCACCCAGGGGCGCTGCGCAGAAGTCGCTCGACGAGGGCCGTGCCGACGAAGCCTGTCGACCCCGTGATGGCAATGCGCCGCCCCCCCAATGACTCCGCAATCATCGGGGGTAGTTCTAGCAGGTTTCTCTACCAATTGGTAGAGGACGTCCATTACCCTCTGGAAAATGACCGGAAAGCCCACGCGGGAGCGGATCCTCGAAGAGGCGCTCGACCGATTCGGTACTTCCGGCATCGATGCCACGAGCCTCGACGACATCGCCCGTGGGGTGGGGGTTGCCAAGCAGACTCTGCTCTATTGGTTCCCGTCGAAGGAAGAGTTGGTCGTTGCGGTCCTGCAGCGCGTTGCCGACGAACTGGTTGTCGAAGTGGGTGCGGCGGTACGCAGCGCACCGCACGGTTTTGCCCGCGTCGAGGCCGCGGTGATGGCGGTGTTCAGGCCGGCCGTGCGGCGGCCTGCGTTGCTGGGTTTGGTGCGCGAACTGAACAGGCTGAGCCCTGAGCTTGCAAATGCCGTCGTGTTGCGCATGAAACCGCTCGTGGACCTCGCGGTTGCGTATCTCGAGGGCGAGATGGATGCCGGACGTTTGCGGCGTGCCGATGCACGGTTGTTGATGGCCTTTGCGTATTCGACCGTCGTCGGCGTTGCGACCGAACCCGTTGCACTGCGAGCCGTCGGTTGGGAACCCGGTGTTGTGTCGTTGCGCAAACTGCGCGCGGAACTACTTGCGTTCCTGCGCGCCGCGCTTGCTGCGTGAGCGACGGTCGAGGGCAAGTTCGACAAGGCGGTCGATCAACTTGTCGTAGGGGAGACCCGTGGCTTCCCACATTTTCGGGTACATCGAGATCGGCGTGAAGCCCGGAATCGTGTTCACCTCGTTCAGCAGAAACCCGCGGCCTTTCTCCTCCAGGAAAAAGTCGACGCGTGCCATGCCCTCGCATCGCAGTTCGCCGTACACGCGGGCTGCGAGTTCCCGCACGATGCGCATCTGGTCGGTGTCGAGAACCGCGGGAATGATCAGTTGTGCCGAGGCATTCACGTACTTGTCGTTGTAGTCGTAGAACTCGGCACCGGCGACAATTTCGCCGGGCAGCGACACGTCGGGTGTCACATTGCCGAGAACCGCCACCTCAATCTCGCGGCCGACGATGGCCTCCTCGCAAAGAACCCATTCGTCGAAGACGAATGCATGGTGAATCGCGGTGAGTGCTTCGTCGCGCGTCTTTGCCTTGCGCACTCCCACCGACGACCCCATGTTCGCGGGCTTCACGAACATGGGCAGGCCGACTGAGGCGATGACCTCGTCGATCTCGGCATTCTCGAAATGCGGTTCGTGGACGACGCGGAAGTGGGGTTGGGGCAGTCCGGCTGCTGCGACGATTTGCTTTGCCATTGCCTTGTCCATGCACAGGGCACTCGACAACACGCCTGCTCCGACGTAGGGGACGTTGGCGACTTCGAGCATGCCCTGCACGGTGCCGTCCTCGCCGAGCGGGCCGTGCAGCAACGGCATCACGACGGTGTTGTGTCGTGGAATCTCGGCCAGTGCGACCGGTGGCCCGGTGGGTGCGAGTCGACCCGACGACGTTGCGGCTGGCGAAGCGTCGGCGCGATGCCACGAACCGTCGCGGTCGATACCGATCGCGGTGATCTCGTACTTGGTTTGGTTGGCGGCGGCAATCACGTGTGCGGCGGTCACACAACTCACGTCGTGTTCGGCCGATTCACCGCCGAACAGCACGACAAGGTTGACCTTCGCGCCAGACATGGCCCCGACGGTACTAGCCACCGGCGGTAGCGTCACGGTATGCGGATTCCCGTTGCCGACGCGGCGCGCGCGATGAATGCGCGTATTGTCGGCGATCAGTCGGTGATCTGTACGGGTGTCTCGTACGACTCACGGTCGCTTGCGGCAGGAAACTTGTTCGTCGCCGTGGTCGCCGCTCGCGACGGCCATGATTTCGTCACCGATGCCGTGCGCGCGGGATGCTCGGCGGTGCTGGTCTCGCGCGAAGTGCCCGGTTGCACGGTGCCGCAGATCGTCGTGTCCGACACTTCGGTGGGATTGACGGACCTCGGACGCTGGGCCCGAGGGGTTCTGGCGACGCAGATCGACGGCCGTGTCGTCGGCATCACCGGTTCGGTCGGCAAGACAACGACGAAGGACTACGTGGCCACGGCGCTGCGTACGCGTTACCGGGTTGGTGCGAGCGAAAAGTCTCTGAACAACGACCAGGGCATGCCGGTCACGTTGTTGAACGCCCCCGACGATGCCAGCGCACTGGTCTTGGAGATGGGCATGCGTGGATTCGGTGAGATCGCCCGCCTCGCCGCACTGGCCAGACCCGACATCGCCGTCATCACGCGCGTCGGCGAATCGCATGGTGAGCGCGTCGGCGGCATCGACGGCATCGCACGTGCGAAGGGCGAACTGATCGAAGCACTCCCGCCCACCGGGATCGCGATTCTCAACGCCGACGACGAACGAGTCGCGGCGATGCGAGAACTCACCGATGCACGAGTGTTCGCCTACGGCGCGACCGAGTCCTCCGACATGCGTTTCAGCGACGTCGAACCGCGCGGTGCAGACGGTGTTTCCTTTCGGTTCACGTCGCGGTGGGGAAGCGGTGCGTGTCTCTTACCGATGCCCGGATTGCACATGGTGTCGAATGCGGCTGCTGCGCTGCTCGTCGCAGCCGTGACCGATTGTGATCTCGCGACCGTCGCCGCGGCCTTGGGTCGCTCGGAGTTGTCACCAATGCGCATGGCGATCCAACGTGTCGGTGGTGTGACGATCATCGACGACTCGTACAACGCAAGCCCCACCTCGACGATCGCGGCTCTCGACACGATGGCTTCGATGCCCGCCGGTCGTCGCATCGCGGTGCTGGGGCTGATGGCCGAGATCGCCGATTCCGAGGCGATGCACCGGGCCGTTGCGACGCACGCTGCGAAATTGGGCATCGACGTCGTAGCCGTGGGAACCGACCTCTACGGCGCGCGGCGAGCGGACGACCACGACGAGGTGGCAACGATGGTGAAGTCGCTACCCGCGGACTCCGTGGTGCTTTTCAAGGCCTCACGAGTGGTCGGGCTCGACCGAATCGTGCGGGTCCTGATGGCGCCTAACATCGGCGCATGACGACGTCCGCCATCGAGAGTTTCATCCACCGCTTTCTCGCAGGGTTCGTGGGGGATCCAGCGACGGCCGTGGATCGTCTCGTTGAGAACTCATCCGGCCTCACCGTCAATGAGATGTTGACTGCACTCGGCCATCCCGACGTGGCGGCTGCCGGTCGGACATTTGGAGTGCAACTGATGGCCGACCTCATGCACCCGACCGATTCCCTCTACTTCGATTCCATTTACGGCGCGTACCGTGGTCAGCGCGACATTCGCGGGTGGTTGGTTCCGACCATGTCCTCGGTTCCGTTTCTCGAGTTCGTGCCAACGCACGAAGCGCACGTGTTTGCGGACGGTTCCGGTCACGCCAGCGTCGACGAGTGGAAGATGGTCATCGACCCCACTGCGATCGGCGGTGAAGGCGAACCGATCGACGTTGGTCGCGGGGTGTCGGTTCGGCGCTATCGCGACGGCTGGATCAACTGGTCCTGCGATGTCTACGACACCGGCCCGTTTCGTACCGACCCCAACGCGGGTCTCCCACCCGTTCCCGAGGTCTCATGGCGAACCGATCCGAACATCGAAGAAAGCAGAGTACGCAACTTCGATTTCGAGGCCGACTGCCGGCGTTTTCACGAGACTGATTCCGAGTATCACGATCCGATATTCGGAACCTTTCGTGGTCGTGACGAAATCACGGCATGGCTACTCGACGTGATGCCGAAGTGCGGCGACATCGTGTTCGAACCGCTCGGTCCAATCTTTGACGACGGTGAGGTGTTCGCGCAGGAGTGGGTGCAAAAGGCGATCGTTCCCAGCGGCGGACGGGTGGAAATGACGCGAGGAACGAGCGTGCGACGTCGTCGAGACGGTGCGGTGATCTACGCGGCCGATTATTTCGACACGGCGCCGCTTTCGAAGCCCGATGTGTTGGCGGCGGCAGCAGCCTGCGGATCAACGTTGTCGCTCGATGACATCATGCGTTGGCGCAACCGTTAGGTCATCACGCGTCGTCGGGCTCGATCACGTAGTGCGACGTGTCCTCGGCTGAACCTTCCAGCAACTTCACGTTGCACCACCAGGCGAGGAACAGCGCCCACACGGCACCGCCAACGAGCACCCAGCGTGCGCCGATGGCGTCGATGACGGGGCCGAAGATGAGGTTGCCGATGGGCACCGTTCCGCCAAAGGCCATGAACCAGAGCGCCATCACTCGCCCGCGCTCGTTCGGTGCCAGTCGCGATTGAAGCACGGTCATCATTGCCGAGGTTGTGCCGAAGTAGGCGATCCCGAGCGGGAATGCAACGACGAACGCGAGGATTTGCGTGTTCGCGACGCCAAACAAAGCGAGGAACACCGCAAATGCCGCAAAGCCGCAACGGATGATGGTGCGCTTGTCGACCGAAACGAGCACGGTGCCAATGGCGAGTCCGCCGAGTGCGGCGCCGAGTCCCCATGTTGCGTACAGCCAGCGGTAGGTCGACCCGGTTTCGTCGATGCCGAAGTTGAGGCGCGCAACCGCGGGGAAGAGGCCGACGTAGGGAAGCGAGAGGAACGAGAAAGTTGCCAGTGTCAGTATGAGGCGACCGATGACTCGTCGCTCTCGCGCGATGCGTATCCCCGTCGTCAACTGTCGCCAACCTTCGTCCGATCCTGCGGCTGCAAGATGTGGAATGGTTACGCGCAGCAACGCGAAGATCACGAAGAGATACGTGAGAGAATTGATGAAGAAAACCTGCGAGGTGCTGACGCCCCAGTTGGCAAGCAGTGCGACGATGATCGGGCCGATCACGCGCGAGCCGTTGATGATCGTCGAGTTGAGTGAGATGGCACCGGACAGGTCCTCGGGTGGAACCAGACTCGGCAGTGACGCCGACCATGCGGGTGCGTTGAGGGCGTTGCCGATACCCACGCCCAGCTGGGCAACGAAGATCCATGTGATGTGTGAATCGTTGGCGGTGAGGGGAAAAAGAAGGAATGAAAACGACATTTGGATCGTCTGGGTGACGATCAGCCACTTGCGTCGTTCGAAGCGGTCGGCGATGACACCCCCGGGAATCGACAGAATGAGCAGCGGACCGAGTTGGGCGAAGATGAAAAGGCCAACGAGTGACGCGCGCCCCGTCCGGTTGTAGATGTAGGCGGGCAGAACGACGTTCTGCATCCACGTGCCGATGTTCGACATGAGCGATCCGGCGAACATCAGCCGGAACGCGCGGGACTGAAGCGCGGCACGCACCGTGCCACGCTTGATGTCTGACATCAGTCGGCGAGGATCTCTGAGTACATCGACAGCGTCTGGGGCGGGCCGCTGAGAAGGAACGTGGTGATGCATGTTTCGCGCCACTCCGCCAGTTCGTCCTTGATTTTCGCCACCGGACCGACGAGCGCAACGTCCTCGACCATCGCGAGCGGAATCGCCGCAGCGGCCTCGGCCTTCTTGCCGGCGAGGTAGAGGTCCTGCACCTTCAGCGCCACGTCTTCGTATCCCATGCGGGCGAACACTTCGAAGTGGAAGTTCGCGCCGCGCGCGCCCATGCCACCGGCATAGAGCGCCAGGAACGGGCGCACGAAGTCGGCGCATTTCTCGGCATCGTCGCCGGGGATGATGAAGAGGCCCGAGGCAACTTCGAAACGGTCGGCCTTGCCGGCCTCGCCGCTTTTCGTGAAACCTTCGCCGAGACACTTGCGGTAGAAGGGGTCTTCCTTCGGTGAGAAGAACAGCGGCAACCAGCCGTCGCAGATTTCGGCGGCGAGTGCGACGTTCTTCGGGCCTTCGGCACCGAGGAAGATCGGGATCTCCTTGCGCAGCGGGTGGATCGTGCTCTTCAGCGGCTTGCCGAGTCCTGCGCCACCCGGGTAGGGCATGTCGTAGAACTCACCGTGGTGGTTGATCGGCGTCTCGCGACGGATGATGTCGCGCACGATGCCGATGTATTCGCGAGTACGGGCGAGGGGCTTCGGATAGGGCTGGCCGTACCAACCCTCGACGACCTGTGGTCCCGATGCACCGAGTCCAAGGATGAACCGACCGTTGCTGAGGTGGTCGATCGTCATCGCGGCCATTGCGGTGGCGGCGGGTGTACGCGCGCTCATCTGGACGATGCCGGTGCCGAGACGAACACGTTCGGTGTGCGCACCCCACCAAGCAAGAGGCGTGAGTGCGTCGCTGCCGTAGGCCTCGGCCGTCCAGACGGAGTCGAAACCAAGTCGGTCGGCTTCCTTAATGCCTTCGAGGGCGCCGGCCGGGGGGCCGCTGCCCCAATATCCGGTGTTGTAGCCGAGCTTCAGGTTTTTCTTGGGGGACATGACCGAGACGATAGGTCAGTCCCGTGAATCAAGTCGGATCGAACCCGACGGACAGGGATGTCGGCCCGAAGATGCCCGCCGTCGCGATCTTGTAGCGGGGCTCGGCGGTGCGACGAATATTGGGCATGCGACGCGCCAGCAGCGGCAGTGCCTCTTGCAATTCGGCGCGGGCAAGGGCGGCGCCGAGGCAGTAGTGGATGCCCGAGCCGAAGGTCAGCTGCGGCTGGCCGCTCTCACGGTTCGTCGGGTTGAAAAGGTTCGGGTCGGAAAAGATCGATGCATCACGATTCGCCGAGGCGAGGCCGGGGAAGACGATCGTGCCAGCGGGGAACAGAACGTCGCGATATTCGATGTCGCATGACGCGACGCGGCCGGTTGCGCGCACGGCACCGTTCAGGCGCATGGTCTCTTCGACGAATCGCGGTGCCGTTGCCGGGTCATCGGCAAGCAAGCGCCACTTGTCGGGATGATCGATCAACATGTCGACCGCGAGGCCGAGTTGGTTTCGCGTGGTGTCGGTGCCGCCCACGATGACCGCCTCGACCATCATCACCAACTCCTCGGTCGTCAGTCTGTCGCCGGCTTCTTCCATCGCGATGAGGTCGGTCAGTAGGTCGTCGCGTGGTTTGCTGCGACGGTCGGCGATGAGGCCGCGTGTGTACGCGTCGAGTTCGTCCTGGGCGGCCATGATCGCGGGCATGTCGACCTTGAAGTTGTTGTCGAACACGCGCAAAACATCGGTCGCCCAACGGCTGAACAGTTCCCAGTCGGCTTTCGGCGCACCGAGCAACTCGCAGATGATCGGAATCGGATAGGGCTCACAGATGTCGGTGGCGATGTCGGC
>JBJTYJ010000245.1:0-5716 GCA_046082705.1 Actinomycetota bacterium
CGCGGTTGTCGTGCGTATCGTCGGCGCACGTTGGGAATCACAACCCCGATCGTTCGACGAAGCCGCTGCGACCCTCGGGGCCGGACCCGTTACGCGTTTTCGCACCGTCACGTGGCCGATGCTGCGCGGGAGTGTCGGTGCCACCGCCGGCCTCGTGTTCATGTACTGCTTCACGACTTACGGTACGGCCCGCGTTCTCGCCGGCCCTTCGCGGCCCGTTACCGAGACCGAGATCTACCGATTCGCCGTGCTTGCCGGCGACATGCGTGCGGCTTCGGCGTTGGCCATCGCACAAGTGGTACTCGTCGGGACCGTACTTGCAGTGACTGCGCGTGGCGCCACCCATTCCTCGGTACCGACCCAACCTTTGGCATTGCACACCACTCCTCATGCACGGCGTTTCGGGGTGGCGATCGGTGCCGTGATTGTCGCCACGGTTTTCGTGTTGCCGATCGTCGGTTTGGTTTCCCGCTCCTTGCGGGTCGGCGATGGATTCTCTCTTGCTGCATGGCGCGGTGCATTCGGTGGTGCGGGTGCGCTCGACGTGGGTCCGTCGTTGACCGCGTCCTTGACGACGGCGGTCGTCGCGGCAACGTTGTCGATCCTCGTCGGCACACTCGTCGCGTTTGTGCAGGTACACGCTGCGTCACGCGCAGCACGAGGTGTCGCAACCGCGTGCGAGGTGATTCCCGTGGTCGTGTCAGCCGTGGTGGTTGGCCTCGGCTTTCTCCTCGCCTTCCGCAATGGTCCGTTCGATTGGCGTGGGCGCTGGTGGTTGTTACCCGTCGCACATGCCGTCGTGGCACTGCCACTCGTGTCCCGCACGATGACTGCATCGATGCGTCAAATTCCCGCGGATTTGCGCAACGCTGCGTCAACCCTCGGCGCAAGCCCGCTCCGCGTGCTGGCCTCGGTCGATGTATCGCTTCTCCGCCGGCCAATCGGTGCAGCAACCACACTCGCGGCACTCGTTTCCCTCGGCGAGTTCGGCGCGTCGAGCCTTCTCAGCCGACGCGGCAACGAAACTCTCACGATGGCAATCGGTCGCCTGCTCGGTCGGCCGGGTGACCTCGTGCAGGCACAGGCATTCGTTGCCTCGGTCGTTCTGGCTGCACTGTGTCTCGTGCTCGTCACCTTCGTCGATTTCACCACTGCGGGAGAACGACGATGACGACTCCCGGGCTGCATATCCGCAATGTGACCGTCGGCTTCGACGGTTCACCGGTACTGACCAATGTGTCGCTGCGCGTTGAACGCGGCGAGATCGTGGCCGTTCTCGGCCCCAGCGGATCGGGCAAGTCGACGCTGTTGCGCGTGGTGGCCGGACTCGTTGCCGCATCAACCGGATCGGTTCACATCGACGGTGCCGACATCTCCGGCATTCCGACGCACCGCCGTGGGGTTGGCCTGGTGTTCCAGAACAACCAGCTGTTCCCCCACCTCGACGTTGCCGGCAACGTTGGCTACGGATTGCGCATCGCGCGCATGCCGGCCGCGCAACGACGGGCCCGTGTGATGGAACTTCTCGCCCTCGTCGACATGTCCGGCCACGCTGATCGCGACGTTGCGACGTTGTCGGGTGGCGAAGCCGCACGCGTTGCGCTGGCGCGTTCGCTCGCCACCACCCCACGCATCTTGTTGCTCGACGAACCGCTGTCGGGTCTCGACCACGACCTGCGCTATGCGCTTGCCGATGACTTGCGTCGTGTCATTCGCGCTGCGGGGTCGACGGCCCTCCTCGTCACCCATGATCCGGTGGAAGCAGAACGCATTGCCGACAGGGTCGTTCGACTCGCCGAACTATCGTCGGGCGCGCAATGAACAACCAAACGTACGACCATGCTTACAACATTGGTATTGCAACGACCGACGAGATTCTGCCGTTGCGCATGTCGGTGTTGCGGGACGGTACCCCGTCGCGCGACCCCCGGTACGCCGAGGACGACCACGCAACGACGGTCCACCTCGTTGCACGCCGCGCGGGTGGCATCATCGTTGCCACATCGTCGTGGCTGCCGCGACCGTTCCCGCCCGAACCCGACACGCCGGGCGTTCAGTTGCGTGGGATGGCGGTCGACAAGACTTTGCAGAGCCGGGGTGTCGGCGCCCTGTTGCTGGCGGCGGGAATCGAACGCACACGAGGACTTGGGGCGATCAACGTGTGGGCGCGCGCACGTGACACCGCGCTTGCCTTCTACGAACGCAATGGCATGGCAATAGTCGGCGACGCGTTCACCGACGACGCGACCGGAATGTCGCACCATCTCGTTGTGCTGCGCTTGTCGTAGAGATTCGTCACGGGCGCACGTCGATCGGTGTGGTGAAGAGAGACTCGCGTCCGTCCACCTCGACGAGAACGACGTCGATCTTCCACTCGCCCGCGTAGGGAATCTGCGCGGTCACAACGAAATGATTCGGTCCGACTTCGGCGGGCTCGACCCCGATCGGCGGTACGTCACGCTCGGACGATGAAAAACGCACCTTCGCACTGGCGACCGGTTCGAGTGATCCACCCGGTTTGGCAATGATCACATGCATCTCGACCGATCCGACACGTGCCGGCGACACGGTCACGTTGACGATGGTCTCGCCCTGCACCAGGCTCGTGGCGAACGGCGCCGCCGATACGGCGGCACGCGGGGTTTCCGTGACGAGCCCGGAAGTCACTGCGAGAACGAGCAAACCCACGACCGCTTCGGCGACGAGGACCGGTCGCAAACGTTCGGTTCCCGATTCGATGAACCGCTTGCGCACGACGGCGGCTGCCAGCAACATCGCCCCAACGAACACCAGTTTCGCAACGAGCACCTTGCCATAGGTGATGTCGAGGACATTGCGGATGTCGTCGACGATCAACAGCGACTGCATCACACCCGTGACTACGGCAATGCCGACCAGCGCGGCCGCACGCTGAGAGAACCACTTGACGACGCCGGACTCGCGCAACGTCGATGACCATCCGAGTAGCACCAATCCGCCGAACCACGTTCCGACCGCGGCGATGTGGAACATCGACACAGCGACTGCAACGACCGTCGGATTCGCCGCACCGGGGTGACCGGCGAAGGCGTACGTCAGCGGTACAACGACGGATGCCGCGACGACCCCGAAACGCACGACCGCACCGTCGGCACGGTTTCGCACCATCGGCGATGCGACAACGAGAGCCACGACCCCCAGGGCGGCACGGACGAGAAGCGCGTGACCCACGCGCGTGTCGGAGATGTCGGACAAAGTCGACCAACGCAGCGCCGCACCGACCCCCCCACCGGCAAGCGATGCACCTTGCAGGCCGAGGAGGGCAATCGCTGTGACCGCGGTTCCCCCGCCGGCAAGCGAAAAGACACGCATGAGCCGCGCCGTCGAGTCCTTTGCGGCACCACCGAGAAGAAAGAAGCCCGACGCAAGCAAGAGAGCAAGTGCGAGGTAGCTCACCAGGCGGATGGCGCGTGACAATCCGTCGACAGCACCGTTCGACCCATCGGCGGCCAGCGCCTCGGCCACGACGTCGGTGACGTCGATTCGCGCGCCCTCGCCCACCTGGCACGTGATTGCGCCGTCGCCCGGATGGCCATCGACCGACACCACGCGGTAGGTCACGACGTACGTGTCGTCGTCGAGACGTGGCACGTCGACCCTGACGATCGACGAATCAGATGCATCGCGCGCGATGGCAGGCAGGTCGACACGCGAAGCGTCACTGGAGAAGAGCCGTATGAAGCCGAGTTTCGTCTCGACGGGTTCATCGAAGTCGAGGACGATCTGGGGCGGCGAGTCGACGAGCGTCGCACCGGAGGCGGGAACCGAGTTGTCGAGGACCGCATGCGCCGACACCGAACCTGCCGGCGCGAAGAACACGATGACTGCGGCGATCACCGCGGTGATGGCGTGACGAAAACGAACCATGTACGTCACAGTCCCTGCAGTGCCTCGAGACCATCGGGTACGTGACGACCGAGCAACCACGCAAGCCGCTCGGATTCGGCAAGCCGCAGGGCCACATCGGGCAGTTTTGACATTCCCATCGGCGTACGGCTGGTCTGCATCATCGTCATACGTGGCAAGTCGTAGCGAACGTAGAGAGGGTTCCAATCGCGAAACGTCACGCCAGCGTCAAGATCGGCCGTGTGCACCTCGACCTCGCGCCAGCGCAGCATCGGCAGGTCGCGGGTCTTCATGCGCACACCCAAAGTGTTGCGGCCAGCGCCTTCCCATGCAGCGGCGGACGATCGCGCCCACACCGCCTCGAGTGCGTAAATCGAAGCACGGTTTCGGGCGGCAAGCGTAGGGGCGTCGAATGCGAGGTACGACTCGATCCCCGCCGCACGGGCCGCTGCCCCACCCGGATACTGATCACCTTCGCGACCGGCTTCGGCCTCGGCAAACAGGTGTACTTGGCTTTCCGCATTGCGCGCCAGGTGCGCAATGACGTGGCGTCGCGACCAGTCGGCGAGTGCCGACGGCGCCGAGAACCACGCTTCGGGGTCGTTGAGTTCCATGACGTCGTCGATCAACGTGAGCAGTCGCTGGTGGCTTCGTGCGCATCCCTCGACGCAGTTATCGAGATACAGCGGGTCGTTGCGCACGGACATGACGAAATCAACCTAACCGTGTGTCAGCCCAGTCGAGCGAGCGCATCGAAAAGGCGCTCGGACTTGCTTGGTCGTGCCCCTTCCGACAACACCACGTACACCGTTCCGCTTTTCGTCACCACCGCGGCCGCCCGCACCGCGTACAAGGACCCGGTGTGACCCCACGCATCGCCGCGGTAGCGCAAACCATTGCGGTACTCGGCTGCGTACGCGACGGAGTGGAGTCGGGCCAGCCAGCGCGGCGAGAGAAGTTTCGTCCCGGGGCTGTCGGGGTTCAATGCATCGAAGAGCACCGCGACTTCGCGCGCCGATGCGACCCATGCCCCCGAACCGCCTAACACCTGTGTTGCATGTGTCATCACGTCGAGTCGCCCGCCATCGACGCCGAGCGGCTGCCACACGAGTTCCCTGACCGCCACGCTGAACGGTTTGTCGGTCACCTCGACGACCAACTTTGTGAGAAGGACGTAGTTGTCGTTGGAATAGAGGTAACGACCGGTCGTTGCGTTGACGCGACCCGCACCGGCCTGCACTGCGTATTTCTGCCATGTCGTGAGCCCGTTGGTGACCGCACGAAGGTTGTTCGAACGCAGACCGGTTGCGTGGTTGAGGAACGCCGATACCGGTTGCGATGCAATGTCGTCGTTGCCACCGGCAAAGAATTTCGCGAGATATTTGCCGATGGGTGCGGAGAGGTCGATGTCACCGCGCTCGGCAAGCCGCATCACGGCGGCTGCGGTGACCGTTTTCGAGACCGAAGCCAAATGCAGCGGCGTGTACAGGTCGGCGTCGCGACCGGCCGAGCCGATGATGCGTCCCCGGTACAGCGCAACGACGACACTTCGCCCCGACGTCGTGGCAAGAACCGCCTCGAGGCGTTGATCAACGTTGGTTCCCGCGAACGCCGGCGGGGCGAGCGATGTGAGGAGGGCGCAAGAGATGGCGAGCACCGACGCGATTCGCCGCACGGGAAAATCCTACCCAGACAATGTGCACGCAGGTGAAGCGTCAGATGACTTCGGACAGTTGCGCTACATCATGAAGGGTGGCACATCCCGCGCGGAGCAAGGGTACGGCAAGAAGTGCACCGGTGCCTTCGCCCAGGCGCAGATCCAGTGCAAGCA
>JBJTYJ010000246.1:0-10989 GCA_046082705.1 Actinomycetota bacterium
CGGTCTCGCTGCCCCACGGCACCGGCAAGACCGTCCGGGTCGCGGTGTTCGCCGCGGGCGACCAGGCCCGGGAGGCCGAGGCCGCCGGCGCCGACGCCGTGGGCGCCGACGACCTCGTCAGCCGGGTCGAGGGGGGCTTCCTCGACTTCGACGTCGCGGTGGCCACGCCCGACCTGATGCCCCTGGTCGGGAAGCTCGGCCGGGTGCTCGGGCCCCGGGGCCTGATGCCCAACCCGAAGACCGGCACCGTGACCAACGATGTCGGCCGCACCGTGGCCGAGTACAAGGCCGGTCGGGTGGAGTACCGCACGGACCGGTACGGCAACGTGCACGTGCCGATCGGCAAGGCCAGCTTCTCGGCGGCCGATCTGACGACCAACCTTCTCGCCGTTCTCGACGAAATCCAGCGCGCCAAGCCCGCTGCGGCCAAGGGCAAGTACCTCCGCAAGGTCAGCATCGCCTCGACCATGGGCCCCGGCGTCAAGATCGACACCAACCGTCTGAAGCCCGAGACGGTGTGATTACTGCCGATACGGCAGTAGCGTTTTAGTTCTACATAAACCATTCGGTTCTCTCGCCGAAGACCTCTGGCCCACACCGGTTCGCCGGCGTGGTTAATGGATCTCCCACCAGATGAGGCGGACCCTGAGATGGCCCTTCGTGTGCGTCACACCGTGACGTCATCGCGGGTCGTTGCAGCGTTCGTGCAAGCGAGCGCTCCGACCAAGCGAACACGAAGGAGGTGACATGACTTCAACAGCAATCCGTGAGGAAAAAGCGGCGGTAGTCGCCGAGGTACGCGGCAAGCTCGAAGCAGCAGACGCTGCGATCGTGGCCGAATACCGCGGTATGTCCGTGACTGCTCTCGCCACGTTGCGTCGTGAACTGCGCAATGCCGGCGCGGAATTCAAGGTGTACAAGAACACCTTGGCCCGCTTCGCAGTGCGCGAGGCCGGCTTCGAGGGACTCGAACAGTTCCTAACCGGTCCGACCGCAATTGCGTTCGTGCAAGGCGATGCGGCAGCAGCAGCAAAGGCCCTGCGTGATCAGGCAAAGGCGAATCCGCTTCTCATCGTGAAGGGCGGCGTCGTTGGCTCGACCACGATGACCAAGCGAGATCTCGACGTTCTCGCAGATCTGCCCTCGCGCGAGGTGCTTCTGGCTCAGTTCGCCGGTGCACTGCAGGCTCCGCTCGTCAAGACGGCGGGTCTCTTGCAGGCGCTCCCGCGCAACATGGCCTACGGCCTCAAGGCACTCATCGATCAGAAGGAAGCGGCCTAGCCGCTTCCAGGACAAAGCGGCCTAGCCGCTTCCAGGACAAAGCGGCCTAGCCGCTTCCAGCAAGTACTCATTCAAGAACTCACAAACGAAACACATCTCACAAAGGAGAAAGAGCAATGGCTCTCAGCAAAGAAGAAATCCTCGACGGCATTTCCGCCCTCACCGTTATCGAACTGAAGGATCTGCTCGACGCGTTCGAAGAGCGCTTCGGTGTCACCGCTGCGGCCCCCGTGGCCGTCGCCGCCGTCGCCGGTGCGCCGGCCGGTGGTGGAGCAGCTGCCGAAGAAGAGAAGGACGAGTTCGACGTCATCCTGAAGGACGGCGGCGCCCAGAAGATCCAGGTCATCAAGGTCGTGCGCGAGCTCACCAACCTGGGCCTGAAGGAAGCCAAGGACCTCGTCGATGGCGCCCCGAAGCCCGTCCTCGAGAAGGCCTCGAAGGACGATGCCGCCAAGGCCAAGGCCAAACTCGAAGAGGCCGGTGCCTCGGTCGAAGTCAAGTAAGACGCGACCGTCAACACGGTCGAAGTCAAGTAGTCACAAGCTTACGATCTCCGGCGCTCGCCGGGCGGAGTAGACAGGACCCCGGGGGAGACCCCGGGGTCTTTGCAATTTCCTGGGCGAAGGTGGTCCCAGGTGCTTGACACGGGGGGCGGGCAGGCTTACCTTTCACCCCACTTGGGCGGACCCCGCAGGTGGGGGTCTGGCTTTTCGCGCCCCGTAGTTGCTTTTGAGGGTCCAGCGGTAGGCTTGTTGGTTGCCGTGCGTTGCCCCCTTTGCCTCTCCTGGAGTCTTTGGGGTCCCTGCACGCCCCTGCCCGTGCTCGCCTTCAGGAGTCAATTGTGACCTCACGCCCGCTGTCCCGCGACCGGTATTCCTTCGCCAATCTGAGCGAGCCCATTGAGTTGCCCGATCTCATCGCGATTCAGCGCGAGAGTTTTGAGTGGTTCATGCGCCAGGGTTTGGCCGAGGCGTTCTCGGACATCTCTCCCATCAGCGACTTCAGCGGCAACATGAAGCTCGAGCTCGAGTTCGATCCGACCGACGAAGATCTCTGCCCGCCACCGAAGTTCTCGATGGAAGAGTGTCGCGAGCGCGACATGTCGTACTCGTCGTCGATCTTCGTGCGCGCGCGCTTCCTGCGCGCCGACACCGGCGAAATCAAGGAACAAGTCGTCTTCATGGGTGACTTCCCGAAGATGACCGACAAGGGAACGTTCATCATCAACGGCACCGAGCGCGTCGTCGTGTCACAGCTCGTTCGTTCACCGGGCGTTATCTTCGAACCAGGTGAGCGCTTCCGTCTGCGCAACCTGTCGAAGCACCAGTTGGTGAAGGGCACAATTCATCCGTACCGCGGTGAGTGGTTGGAATTCGACGTCGAACAAAAGCCGGGCAAAGACGTCACGGCCGGCACACGCGTTGCACGCAAGCGTCGCCTCGGTGTGTTCACGTTGCTCCGCGCACTCGGGTACGACGAAGAGAACTTCCCGGGTTTCCTCGACCGTTTCGTCAACTACTTCGACTTCCTCGAGGGTCAGTGGGAAAAGGAACGCCACATTGCTCCCACCCGCGACGAAGCACTCGTCGAGATCTACAAGCGCGCGCGTCCCGGTGAACCGCCGACGCTCGAGTCGGCGCGCGCATATTTCGAGAATGCATTCTTCGAATCGCGTCGTTACGACCTGTCGCGCGTCGGTCGTTACAAGCTGAACCGCAAACTCGGTAACGAACTGCAGAAGATCAAGACGATCTTCAATCTTTCCGACGACCAGCTCGACCTTCCCGCCGACGACCAGCCCGTGCTGTCGAAGTGCGAAGTGCTCGCGACCATCTCGTACATGCTCCACCTCGTCAAGCAAGAGCCGGGTTACCGCCTCGACGACCAGGACCACTTCGCGAACCGCCGTATTCGTTCGGTTGGCGAACTCATCCAGAACCAGGTGCGCATCGGTTTGTCACGCATGGAGCGCGTCGTGCGCGAGCGCATGACGACACAAGATGCCGAGGCCATCACGCCCCAGACGCTCATCAACATTCGTCCGGTCGTGGCGGCAATCAAGGAGTTCTTCGGAACCTCGCAGTTGTCGCAGTTCATGGACCAGGTGAACCCGCTGTCGGGACTCACGCACCGTCGTCGTTTGTCGGCACTCGGACCCGGTGGTCTCAGTCGCGAGCGCGCGGGCTTCGAAGTCCGCGACGTGCACTTTTCGCACTACGGCCGCATGTGTCCGATCGAAACACCGGAAGGCCCGAACATCGGTCTCATCGGTGCGCTCAGCACGTTCGCCCGCGTCAACGAATTCGGCTTCATCGAGAGCCCGTACCGCAAGGTCGTGAACGGTCGCGTCACCAACACGATCGTGTACATGGCTGCCGATGAAGAAGAGAACTATGTCGTTGCCCAGGCCAACACGCCGCTCAACGCAGATGGCACCTTCAAGGACGAGCGCGTTCTCGTGCGTCGTTCGCCGCAGGCGGCCAGCCTTGAAGACCTGCGCAAGATGCTCGAGGCCGAATCGTTCTTCGGTGCAACCACCGACATCGGTTTCGTGCCCGGCGCCGAGGTCGACTACATGGACGTCTCGCCCAAGCAGATCGTCTCGGTTGCAACCGCACTCATCCCGTTCCTCGAACACGACGACGCAAACCGCGCGCTCATGGGTGCGAACATGCAGCGTCAGGCCGTTCCGCTCGTGCGCGCCGAGGCGCCCTACATCGGCACCGGCATCGAGGCCCGCGCCGCACGCGACGGCGCCGACCTGCTGCTCGCACTCGACGACGGCACCGTCACCGAAGTGAACGGCCGCGGTCTCACGGTGCAGTACGACAAGCTCGGCAAGAAGAAGTACAACCTCGCCAAGTTCCGCCGTTCGAACCAGGACACCTGCATCAACCAGGTCATTAGCGTTCGCGAAGGCGAAAAGGTGAAGAAGGGCGACCTTCTCGTTGATGGTCCGTCCACCGACCTCGGTGAGCTCGCACTCGGCAAGAACTTGCTCGTGGCACTCATGCCGTGGGAGGGCTACAACTTCGAAGACGCAATCATCCTCTCCGAGCGTTTGGTCAAGGACGACGTGTTGACGTCGATCCACATTCACGAGCACGAAGTCGATGCACGTGACACCAAGCTCGGTGCGGAAGAAATCTCGCGCGACATTCCGAACCTGTCCGACGACATCCTTCGCGACCTCGACGACCGTGGCATCATCCGCGTCGGAGCCGAAGTCGGCCCCGGCGACGTGCTCGTTGGCAAGGTCACCCCGAAGGGTGAAACCGAACTCACACCGGAAGAGCGCCTGCTGCGCGCCATCTTCGGTGAAAAGGCACGCGAGGTTCGCGACACCAGCTTGAAGGTTCCCCACGGTGAGTCCGGCAAGGTCATCGACGTCAAGGTGTTCTCACGCGAAAGCGGCGACGAACTTCCGCCGGGTGTCAACCAGTTGGTCCGCGTCTACGTCGCCCAGAAGCGCAAGATCTCGGTGGGTGACAAGCTCGCTGGTCGTCACGGCAACAAGGGCGTCATCTCGAAGATCCTGCCCGTCGAAGACATGCCGTACCTCGAAGACGGTACGCCGGTCGACATCATCCTGAACCCGCTCGGCGTGCCTTCACGCATGAACGTCGGCCAGGTTCTCGAGGCACACCTCGGCTACTGCGCACGTTGGGGCTGGGTCGACCCGGCAACCAACCAGCCGGTTGGCCAGGGAATGCGTGGCACCGAAGTCAAGACGCGTCCGGCAACACCGCCCGCTCGCTTTATCGCAACGCCCGTCTTCGACGGCGCGCATTGGGACGAAGACGAGGCAGCCGGCAAGCACCCGACCATTCAGAACATCCTCACGAACCTGAACCCCGACGGTGTCGACGGCCAGCGCCTGATTCAGCCCACGGGCAAGGCGTGGCTGCGCAACGGTCGCACGGGCGAGCGTTACGACAACCCGATCACCGTCGGTTACATGTACATCCTCAAGTTGTCGCACCTCGTCGACGACAAGATCCACGCGCGTTCGACGGGTCCGTACTCGATGATCACCCAGCAGCCCCTTGGTGGCAAGGCACAGTTCGGTGGCCAGCGCTTCGGTGAAATGGAAGTGTGGGCACTCGAGGCGTACGGCGCCGCGTACTGCCTGCAGGAACTCCTTACCATCAAGTCCGACGACGTTCTTGGCCGCGTGAAGGTGTACGAGGCAATCGTCAAGGGAGAGAACATCCCCGAGCCGGGTATCCCCGAATCGTTCAAGGTTCTCATGAAGGAAATGCAGGCGCTTTGCCTCGACGTCGAGGTGCTGTCGTCCGACGGCTCCGAGATCGAGATGCAAGACATCGACGACGACGTCTTCCGCGCAACGGAAGCCCTCGGCATCGACATCAGCCGCCCCGAACGCGGATCCGACGATGACGACCGAGAGCGTCGTCGCGAGCGCGCCTTCTGATAGCCGGACCACGAGATCGAAAGAAACGGAACACACATGCTTGACGTCAACATGTTCGATCAACTGCGCATCGGTCTTGCGACCGCTGACCAGATCCGCCTGTGGTCCAAGGGCGAGGTGAAGAAGCCCGAGACCATCAACTACCGCACGCTGCGTCCCGAGAAGGACGGCCTCTTCTGCGAAAAGATCTTCGGACCAACCCGCGACTGGGAGTGCTACTGCGGCAAGTACAAGCGCGTGCGCTTCAAGGGCATCATCTGTGAACGCTGTGGCGTCGAAGTCACTCGATCGAAGGTGCGCCGCGAGCGCATGGGCCACATCGAACTGGCCGCACCCGTCGTGCACATTTGGTACCTGCGTGGCACGCGCAGCTGGTTGGCCTATCTCCTCGGTGGCATCGAGCCGAAGGAAGAACTGAAGGCCAAGCAGCTCGAAAAGGTCATCTACTTCGCGGCGAGCCTCGTCACCAAGATCGATGACGAGCGTCGTCACGCCGACCTGCCCGAGTTGGAGAAGGGTTACCTCGAAACTCTCGACAGCATCAAGAAAGACATGGACCTCGCACTCGCTCGTCGTCTGAAGGACGGCGAAGCCGAGTTGAAGGCCCTCGAAAAAGAGGGTGCGAAGGACAGCGACGTGAAGGCGCGCCAGAAGGCGATCGACAAAGATGTCCAGTCAATGCGCGAGCGCTTCGAGGCCGACATCGACCTCGAGAAGCGCACCTGGGACGAGTTCAAGAGCCTCTACCCGCGACTCATCATCGAAGACGAAGTCCTGTGGCGCAACCTGCGTGACCCGTTCGGTCCCTACGCCGAATACTTCGAAGGTGGCACTGGTGCCGACGCCATCAAGTCACTCATCGACTGCATCGATTTCGACGTCGAAGAAGTGCGTCTGCGCGAGGCAATCGAAGCCGGTGGTGGACGCAAGCCGCTGTCGGCCCAGCGTCGCCAGAAGGCCATCAAGCGTCTGAAGATCGTCGCGTCCTTCAACCAGCGCGACGAGCAGGGCCGTCGCCTGAACAGCCCGAAAGCCATGATTCTCGACGTCGTTCCGGTCATCCCGCCGGAATTGCGCCCGATGGTTCAGCTCGATGGTGGTCGCTTCGCGACCTCCGACTTGAACGACCTCTACCGTCGCGTGATCAACCGCAACAACCGTCTGCGTCGTCTGCTCGACCTCGGTGCACCCGAGATCATCGTCAACAACGAAAAGCGCATGCTGCAGGAAGCCGTCGACGCACTGTTCGACAACGGTCGTCGTGGTCGCCCGGTCACCGGCCCGGGCAACCGTCCGCTCAAGTCGCTGTCCGACATGTTGAAGGGCAAGCAGGGTCGCTTCCGCCAGAACCTCCTCGGCAAGCGCGTCGACTACTCGGGTCGTTCGGTCATCGTGGCCGGCCCGACGTTGCGTCTGCACCAGTGCGGTCTGCCGAAGTTGATGGCACTCGAACTGTTCAAGCCGTTCGTGATGAAGCGTCTCGTCGACCTCGAACTGGCACAGAATATCAAGTCGGCCAAGCGCATGGTCGAGCGCCGTCGTCCGCAGGTGTGGGACGTTCTCGAAGACGTCATCAAGGAGCATCCGGTTCTGCTGAACCGCGCACCAACCCTGCACCGCCTCGGTATCCAGGCCTTCGAGCCGGTACTCGTCGAGGGCAAGGCCATCCAGATTCACCCGCTCGTTTGCACCGCGTTCAACGCCGACTTCGACGGCGACCAGATGGCAGTTCACCTGCCGTTGTCTGCCGAGGCCCAGGCCGAGGCACGCGTGCTCATGTTGTCGGCGAACAACATCCTCTCGCCCGCGTCGGGTCGCCCGATCGTGACACCGTCGCAGGACATGATCATCGGTGGTTTCTATCTCACCGAACTCGTCGCCGAGTCGGCGGGTGCGGGTCGTGTGTTCCAGCACCGTTGGGAAGTGTTCCGCGCGCTCGACGAGAAGTCGATCTCGCTGCACACGCCGATCAAGTTCCGCGAAACGCTCTCCACGGGTGACCGTCGCACGATCGACACAACGGCGGGTCGTTTGCTGTTCGAAGAGGCGTTGCCTACCGACTACACCGAGCGCTTCGGCCACATCAACGAGCCACTGAAGAAGAAGGAAATGGGTCTGATCGTCGAGCGTCTCGCCGACAACTACCCGAAGGCCGTCATCGCTCAGTCGCTCGACAACATCAAGAACGTCTGTTACCGCTATGCGGCGCAGTCGGGCCTCACCATTTCCATCGAAGACGTGAAGACCCCCGCCTCCAAGCGGGCCATCCTCGACGAGTTCGAAAAGCAGGCCGACAAGGTCGAGAACCAGTTCCGTCGCGGCATCATCACCGACGGCGAGCGTCGTCAGCAGGAAGTGCGCATCTGGACCGACGCCACGGCCGAAGTGCAGAACGCGATGGAGAAGGAATTCAAGGCGCAGCGTTTCAACCCGATCGAAATGATGGTCGGCTCGGGCGCCCGCGGAAACATGACGCAGATGAAACAGATCGCGGGTATGCGCGGCCTCGTGGCCAACCCCCGCGGTGACATGATTCCGCGACCCATCAAGAGCAACTTCCGTGAGGGCCTCGAAACACTCGAGTACTTCATCGCAACGCCGGGTGCCCGTAAGGGTCTCGTCGACACCGCTCTGCGTACCGCCGACTCGGGTTACCTCACGCGTCGTCTCGTCGACGTTGCCCAGGAACTGATCATTCGCGAACAGGACTGTGGCACGTCGCTCGGCGTATGGGTCGAGAACGTCCAGAAGGACACGGCGAACATGCGTGCGTATCTCGAAACGAAGTTGTTCGGCCGCGCGTTGTTGAACGACGTCACGCTCGCTGATGGCACCGTCCTCGAGAAGAATCGCATTCTCTCCGACGATGACGTCGTCGCACTTCGCGACGATGCCGGCATCAACCGTGTTCGCGTGCGCTCGGTGCTGACGTGCGATGCCGAGCTCGGCGTCTGCGCGCTGTGCTACGGCCGTTCGCTCGCCACCGGCAAGTCGATTGAACTCGGCGAAGCCGTCGGCGTCATTGCGGCGCAGTCGATCGGTGAACCGGGTACCCAGTTGACCATGCGTACGTTCCACACCGGTGGTGTCGCGGGCAAGGACATCGCCGGCGGTTTGCCGCGCGTCGTCGAACTCTTCGAGGCGCGCACGCCCCGTGGTTCGGCTCGTCTGTCGCGCGCATCGGGTGTCATTCGCATCGGTGAAGACGAAGGCAAGGGCATCCCTGTCACCGTCGTCGACGACAAGGGCGAAGAGCATCTCACGTTGCTGCCAACCGGCAGCCGTCTCATGCCGAACATTCGCGACGGTGCCGATGCACAGGCGGGCGAACCGCTCACCGACGGTCCTTTCGACCCGAAGGAACTTCTCGAAATCAAGGGCATCCGCGAAACGCAGGTGTACCTCGTCGAGGAAGTGCAGAAGGTGTATCGCGACCAAGGTGTGTCGATCCACGACAAGCACATCGAACTCATCGTTCGCCAGATGACGCGTCGTATCGGCGTCCAAGAGCCGGGTGATACCGGCTTCCTTCCGGGCGAACGCTCCGATGCCAAGACCTTCCGCGACACCAACCGTCGCATGGTCGAAGAGGGCAAGCGCCCCGCCGAAGGCCGTCCCGAATTGATGGGGATCACCAAGGCGTCGCTTGCCACCGAGTCATGGCTGTCGGCCGCCTCGTTCCAGGAGACGACCCGCGTCCTCACCGAGGCCGCGATCGACGGACGCTCCGACAATCTCGTCGGCCTGAAGGAAAACATCATCATCGGCAAGCTGATCCCCGCGGGAACCGGCATGCAGGTCTACCGCAACTTCGGTATCGAGGCCCCGGACTACGAGCCGATGGCCTTCTACTCGAGCGACGAAGAAGACCCGGCCGCCTTCCTGGCGGGCATCCAGGGCTCCTACGTCCACCCCGAGGGCGACGCCGAAAACGCCTGATGGAACGCATCGACCCGGTGTTCGGCAGGTTGTGGCCGACACTGGGTCGCTTATAGCGTTTCACGGGTTCCCGAGGGCGGTTTTTCCTTCCTCAATTCGTTCTCTGTAGCGAAGGCTCCGGTCGTCGGTGCCCCGCGAAATTCCATCAACAAAGAGGTTCACGCGTGCCCACAATTCAGCAGTTGATCCGTCAGGGTCGCAGCGTCAAGACAACCAAGACGAAGACCCCCGCCCTGAAGGGGTCGCCGCAGCGTCGTGGCGTCTGCACCCGTGTGTTCACCACCACCCCGAAGAAGCCGAACTCGGCCCTGCGCAAGGTTGCGCGTGTGCGTCTCACCAGCGGCGTCGAAGTCACTGCCTACATTCCGGGCGAAGGCCACAACCTGCAAGAGCACTCGATCGTGCTCGTGCGCGGCGGCCGTGTGCGCGACCTTCCGGGCGTGCGCTACAAGATCATCCGCGGCGCGCTCGACGCGGCCGGCGTGAAGAACCGCAAGCAGGCGCGCAGCCGTTACGGCGCGAAGCGCGACAAGTAAGTCACTCGAGAAAAACAAAGACAGGTAGCACATGCCCCGCAAAGGACCCGCTCAGCGCCGCGAGATGACCCCCGACCCGGTCTACCGCTCGTTGCTCGTAACTCAGCTCGTCAACAAGATCATGCTCCACGGCAAGAAGAGCATCGCCGAGAACATCGTGTATGACGCCATGAAGTTGATCGAAACCAAGACCGGTGCCGAGCCGCTGTCGACCGTCAAGCGCGCCATCGACAACGTGAAGCCGCCGCTCGAAGTGCGCAGCCGTCGCGTTGGTGGTGCCACCTACCAGGTTCCCGTCGAGGTTCGTCCGCGTCGCGCCAGCACACTCGCCATTCGTTGGGTTGTCGACTACTCGCGCAATCGTCGCGAAAAGACCATGGCTGAGTGCCTCGCCAACGAACTCCTCGACGCCGCCAACGGTCTCGGTGCATCCATCAAGAAGCGTGACGACATGCAGAAGATGGCCGAATCCAACAAGGCCTTCGCCCACTACCGCTGGTAGTCGGTCCCGTTCCATCCCCCCGAGGCGCGAACCAAACGACACCCAGTAGACATCAACGCGGAATAGACAAGGCAGACACTGAAAATGGCAAAGCGTGAGTACCCCCTCGAGCGCACCCGCAACATCGGCATCATGGCGCACATCGACGCCGGAAAAACCACGACGACCGAGCGCATCCTCTACTACACGGGTAAGTCGTACAAGATCGGTGAGGTCCACGAAGGTGCAGCGACCATGGACCACATGGCCCAGGAACAAGAGCGCGGCATCACCATCACGTCCGCTGCCACCACCTG
>JBJTYJ010000247.1:0-12888 GCA_046082705.1 Actinomycetota bacterium
GACGTAGTGCGGGCCGTTCTTCGCGGCCTTGCGTACGTGTTGTGCAAAGAGGTAGGCACGGCTGGTGGCGGTGTCGCCGTTCACGTTGATCTCCTGTGACCCGGTGATGTGCTGGCTGCTGTCGAGATGACCGAGCGCGGCACGGATGCGGGCCCAGATGGCGTCGATGCCTTCGAGGAGAGGACTGCCGAGGTGAGCCGTCGCGTCGGGGGCGAAGACTTTCGAGAACAATTCGCGGTCGTTCTTGTCGAGCGCCCAGCAGTAACGCGAGATCACGTTGCGGATCTCTTGGTGATCGAGGAGTTCGCGGACAGCCGGGTCGGTCGTTTGGTGTTGGGCCATGCCGGAACGCTAGTGGGCGAGCGAAATCGGGTTTTTATCCCTGCCCCGTCGGGGATACCGTGCCAGCCGTGAGCGACGCCCGGGAAAAGCTTCCCATCAAGATGCTGAACGACCGTTTGCTCGTCCGCATTCCCCAGAACGAAGGCGAACGCCGCTCTTCGGGGGGCATTCTCATTCCCGCGACGGCGCAGATCTCCAAGCGCCTCGTCTGGGCCGAGGTTGTCGCCCTTGGCCAGAACGTGCGCGCTGCCGAGGTGGGGGACAACGTTTTGTTCAGCCCCGACGATCGCTACGAAGTCGAGGTGGGCGGTGCCGACTACATCATGTTGCGCGAACGCGATCTGCATGCGGTTGCGGCGTCGCGCATCGAGGGCAGCACGGGGCTCTACCTGTGAGCGCCGACACTCCAGCAACGACGCCGATCGCGCTCGTCGACGATCAATTGGCGACCGTGAAGTTCAACTCCGACGGTCTGGTTCCCGTCGTCACGCAGGACATTGCGACCAAGCAAGTGCTGATGATGGCGTGGATGAATGCCGAAACCCTGCGCATGACCCTCGCCGAAGGGCGTATGGTCTACTGGAGCCGCAGCAGGAAAGAGGTGTGGCGCAAGGGCGACACCAGCGGCGACCGTCAGTTCGTGCGCGAGGCCTACTACGACTGCGACGGCGACACCTTGTTGTTCCTCGTCGAACAGGAAGGTCGCGGCGCCTGCCACACCGGTGAAGTGAGTTGCTTCTACCGAAAGTTCGGCTGATGCGTCCGACCCTCGACGAGTTCCGCGCACTCGCCGCAAAGCACCCCATCGTCCCCGTGTGGGCCGAGGTTCTCGCCGACCTTGAGACGCCGGTGTCGGTGTTCGCCAAGGTGGTGGGCGACGACAACGGTTTCCTGTTCGAGTCGGTCGAGCACGGTGAGCGCTGGAGTCGCTTCTCCTTCGTCGGTCGCAACCCGTCGGCGCGGCTCGTGTTGCGCGACGGCAAGGTCGAGGTGAGCGGCAGTCTTCCCGCAGGCGTGCCGACCGATCGCGGAATCCTCGCCGCGATGGAATCGTTGCTGCACATCTACGAGGCACCGCTGTTTCCCGACCTGCCCCCGCTACAAAGCGGTCTCGTCGGCTACGTCGGCTACGACGTGGTGCGCGAAGTCGAGAATCTTCCCGATGCGCCGCCCGATGTGCGCAATCTTCCCGACGCGGTCGTGAACGTCATCGGGTCGATGGTCGCCTTCGACCACTGGCGTCAGCGTTTGTACGTGATGGAGAGCATCTCGACGGTCGGCGCCGATATCGATGCAGCGTATGCGGCCGCGACGGCGCGCATCGAGGAAACGGTCGGTCGCCTCGCGCAACCCTTGCCCTACAGCCCGGTTGAGCCACCAGTTCCGGGGGAAGACCTGCCACGTGTCGAGTCGTCGCTACCCAACGGCGGTTATCGGCGCGCCGTCGAAGTGGCCAAAGAACACGTGCGGGCGGGAGACATCTTCCAGGTCGTGTTGTCGCAGCGGTTCGATGTCGCCCTCGAGGCCGAGCCCTACGACGTGTACCGCGTGCTGCGTCAGGTGAACCCGAGTCCGTACATGTACTTCGTGCGCGAGCCCGAACTGTGCATCGTCGGCAGTTCGCCCGAACCGCTGGTGCAGTTGTCGCACGGCAAGATCACCAGCAGGCCGATCGCAGGAACACGTCGCCGGGGTCGCGACGACGAACACGACCGCCGTCTTGCCGGCGAATTGCGCGAGAACCCGAAGGAGGTCGCCGAACACGTGATGCTCGTCGACCTTGCGCGCAACGACGTGGGCCGCGTCGCCGAGTTCGGTTCGGTGAAGGTGGACGAACTCATGACGCTCGAGCGTTACAGCCACGTCATGCACCTGACGTCACAGGTGTCGGGTCAGCTGAAGGCGGGCCTCACGCCCGTCGATCTGTTGCGGGCCACAATGCCCGCCGGCACGGTGAGCGGTGCGCCGAAGGTTCGCGCGATGGAGATCATCGATGCACTGGAACCGGTGAAGCGTGGCCCGTACGCGGGCGTTGTCGGCTATATCGACTTCAGTGGCAACCTCGACGTTGCGATCGCCATCCGCACGATGTTCGTTCGCCCCGATGGCAACGGTGGGTGGATCGCCAGCCTGCAGGCCGGCGCCGGCATCGTCGCCGACAGTGACCCCGATGACGAAAACCTCGAGTGCCACAACAAGGCGGCGGCGCTGCTTGCGGCGATTCCTGCGGCCCGACGCATGACGTCGCGCCGCCGTGCGCTGGGGACGACGGTCTGACATGGATGTGTGCCAGTACCGACTCGCGCGCGACTTCGTCTGTGTACAGGGCGACGACGCTGAGTCGTACCTGCAGTCGCAGCTCAGCAACCAGATCGCCGGCATGCCCGTTCGCACCTCACGCACTTCGCTGTTGCTCGACCCGACGGGAAAGGTCGTCGTCGGGTTGCGTGTGACGCGATTCGAGGACACGGTTTTCGTGCTCGACACCGAATCGGGTTTTGCCGAAGCGGTGATTGCCCGCCTCAACCGCTTCAAGATCAGGGTCAAGGCCGATATTCAGCCCCTCGTCTGGCAGTGTGTGGCATTGCGCGGCAGCGGCGCGCGCGAATGCGCGTCGTCCTTGGGTCGTGTGTCAACCGACGGTCTCGTGGTTGATGCGTGGTGG
Organism: Actinomycetota bacterium; assembly: GCA_046082705.1. GTDB lineage: Bacteria > Actinomycetota > Acidimicrobiia > Acidimicrobiales > Ilumatobacteraceae > F1-20-MAGs119. The sequence goes on from JBJTYJ010000247.1 coordinate 3,008, forward strand.
GGAGGTGACGCCGCGGTTGATTTGATCGGTGCGTCGGTTGCCAACGTCGACGGCATCGATGCGTGCGATGCCGAAGCTTTCGATGCGATGCGTGTTGCCGCAGGCTGGCCGTTGGCGGGTGTCGACTTCGCATCCGGGTGCATCCCTGCCGAGACGGGTCTCGTCGGGGTTGCCGTGAGTTTCTCGAAGGGTTGCTACCCGGGCCAAGAGCTGGTCGAGCGAATGGACTCGCGCGCAGTTACCGCACCGCACACGCTGCGTCTCGTCGACGACGCGAACTTCCATGTGGGTGACGTCGTCGTCGAGGGTGTGACGGTGACGTCGGTCGGCGGCGGCAAGGCCATCGTTCGTGCCAAGCGCGACGTTGCTGACATTGGTGTTGCGCTCGGCCCGGTCTGATCAGTCGCGACGAGCGAGAGTCAACCTCTCCGCCATCGACATCCAGGCAGCGGCTCCGTCGTGGTCGCCGATGGCGCTGAGCGATGTTGCAATCCGAGCAGCGAGTTCCGCGCTCGGTGCGTTGCGGAAGGCGGCTGCCGCCTCACGTGCGGCCTCGTGGTGAAGTCCGGCATCCTGTAGCGCCGAGACGAATTCAAGGGGAGTCATTCGTGCGCGCATGCCGGCAACGCTGCGTTCGGCGCGCAGCATCTGCGCCTGCAGGACCAATAGCACGGCAGCGAAGGGAAGGAAACTCTGCAGTTGCGACACGACGACCGCGGTCGCCACACCAACCGACGAAACCGCCACGCTGAACCACAGCATGAACGTGCGACCACGACGCGGTGACAGCCACTCGACGAACAGGGAAACGATCGAGCCGCCGTCGAGGGGGAGAATCGGAATCAGGTTGACCAGCGCAAGCACGATTCCCGCCCACCAGATGCTGATCGTCGCATCGTTCAGCGTGATGTCGTCGCGCGAGAAAGGATTCGCACCCATCACCAACAGCAGCACGACCGCAGTGGTGAACTGTGAGGCTGCGCCTGCAACCGCGATACCCGCACGTTCGAGCCGCGACAGTTTGCGGCGGGGAACGTACGAGGCGTAGCCAGCGAGAAAATCGAGCGATATTTCGGCGTGCGAGCCCGTTGCACGCGCGGCGGTGGCGTGGCCGAGTTCGTGGATCAGGGTGAAGACGGCGATCGAGCCTGCGGCCCACAGTCCCTGCGAGCCGCCGTACAGCAAGACGACGAGCACGAGGAAGAGAAGAAACCCGGGTCGAACTTCGACCCGGAAGCCGAACAGTCGGAAAACGCCCACTGTGTTGAAGGCTACGGGGGCCTGCGCCGTAGACTCACGAACCGTGCCATTTGTCTACGCCTTCGACCACAAACACCGCCGCGCCCCCAAGGAAATGAAAGATCTCCTCGGTGGAAAAGGGGCCAACCTCGCAGAGATGATGAGCGTGCTGAAGCTGCCCGTACCCCACGGCTTCACCGTCACCACCGATGCGTGTCGTGCGTACATGAAGGGTGGCTGGCCGAAGGGTCTCGACGTCGAGATCGCCAAGAACGTGACCGCGCTCGAAAAGAAGATGGGTCGCAAGCTGGGCGACGCCGCCGACCCGCTTCTGGTGTCGGTTCGTTCGGGTGCGAAGTTCTCGATGCCGGGAATGATGGACACCGTTCTCAACCTGGGTCTGAACGACAAGACCGTCGTTGGTCTTGCCAAGAACAGCGACGAGCGCTTTGCCTACGACTCGTACCGCCGCTTCATCTCGATGTATGGCCGCATCGTGCTCGGCCTCGACGGTGAAGAGTTCGAACACGAGCTCACCAAGGCACGCCAGGCCGCGGGCGCCGCATCCGACGCCGACGTGCCGGCCGCCGCTTTGAAGGCTCTCTGCGAGTCGTACAAGAAAATCGTCCAGCTGCACACGGGCAAGCCCTTCCCGCAGGATCCGGTGAAGCAGCTGCGCGGCGCAATCGAGGCCGTGTTCCGTTCGTGGAACGGCCCGCGCGCCATCGCGTACCGCGTCCGCGAGAAGATCAGCCACGATCTCGGTACCGCGGTCAACGTGCAGGCCATGGTGTTCGGCAACCGCGACAACAACTCGGGTACCGGCGTCGGGTTCACCCGCAATGCCGCAACGGGCGACAACAAGCCGTACGGCGACTTCCTCGTCAATGCACAGGGCGAAGACGTCGTTGCGGGTATCCGCAACACCGAAGACCTCGCCGCGCTGACGGCCAAGTTCCCCAAGATCCACAAGGAACTCCTCGCGATCTTCTCCCGACTCGAAGCGCACTACAAAGACATGTGCGACACCGAGTTCACCATCTAGCAGGGCAAGTTGTGGATGCTCCAGACCCGCGTCGGCAAGCGCACGGGTGCAGCCGCACTGAAGATGGCCGTCGACATGACCAAGGGCAGCGGCAAGGGCAAGAAGGTCTGGAAGATTTCGCAGAAGGAAGCGGTGATGCGCGTCACCGCCGATCACCTAGACCAGGTGCTGCACCCGCAGTTCGCAAACATGGGCGTCGTGTTGACCAAGGGTCTCGCTGCGTCGCCGGGTGCCGCCGTCGGCAAGGTGTACTTCACCGCCGACGATGCGGCCGATGCGGCCGATGCGGGTGAAGACGTCATCCTCGTTCGCAACGAGACCAGCCCCGAAGACGTGCACGGCATGATGGTGTCGAAGGGCATCCTCACCGCCCGTGGCGGTCTGGTCAGCCACGCCGCCGTCGTGGCGCGCGGTTGGGGAACGCCCGCCGTCGTGGGTGCGGAGGCCGTGAAGATCGAGGGCAAGCAGTTCTCGGTCGGCGGTGTGGTCGTAAAGGAAGGCGAAGTCATCTCGATCGACGGCGCCAGTGGCGAGGTCGTCGTGGGCGAATTGAAGCTCGAGGCCGCCAAGCCGCCGAAGGAATTCGACATCATCCTGAAGTGGGCCGACCAGATCCGCAAGGGCAAGTTGTCCGTGCGCGCCAACGCCGACACCGGTGAAGACGCAAAGAACGCACGCGAGCTCGGTGCCGAGGGCATCGGTCTCTGCCGTACCGAGCACATGTTCCTCGCACCCGACCGCTTGCCGGTCGTGCGTCGCATGATCCTCGCCGACACTCCCGAAGCCGAGGCCGCGGCTCTCGAAGACCTGCGCAAGGTGCAGAAGGAAGACTTCGCGGCAATCTTCCGCGAGATGTCGGGTCTTCCCGTCACGGTGCGCCTTCTCGACCCGCCGCTTCACGAGTTCCTGCCGCGCGTGTCGGAACTGGAAATCAAGAAGGCAACCACAGGCCTCAGCCACGTCGAAGAGAAACTGCTCGAAGCCGCCGAAAGCTGGTCCGAGTTCAACCCGATGATCGGTACGCGCGGCGTGCGCCTCGGTGTCATCAAGCCCGGTCTCTACGCCATGCAGGTGCGTGCACTTCTCGAGGCTGCCGACCAGGTTGCCGCCGAGGGCTACAAGCCGGTCGCCGAAGTGATGATTCCGCTCACCGTCACGCGCGAAGAACTTGCTCTTGCGCGTTCGTGGGTCGAAGAAGTGCTGCGCGAGAACGCCACCAAGCCGGCACCGAAGTCGAAGGGCAAGAAGGTGTCGCGTCCAAAGGTCACCATCGGAACGATGGTCGAAACACCGCGCGCTGCGGTGCGTGCCGACGAGCTCGCCGAGGTCTCCGACTTCTTCAGTTTCGGAACCAACGACCTCACCCAGCTCACGTTCGGCTTCAGCCGCGACGACGTCGAAAGTCGCATGATGCCGGCGTACCTCGAGGCAGGATTGCTGACGCGCACCCCGTTCGAGACGATCGACCAGTCGGGCGTCGGCGAACTCGTTCACCTCGCTGCCCAGCGTGGACGCAAGGTGAAGCGCAACCTCAAGCTGGGTGTCTGCGGTGAACACGGCGGCGACCCCGAGTCGATCGGCCTCTTCTACGAGGCCGGTCTCGACTACGTCAGCTGCTCACCGTTCCGCGTGCCGATCGCTCGTCTGTCAGCGGCGCAGGCCGTTCTCGGCGGCCTCACCAGCGAAACCAAGTAGTCAAACCATCCCCGCAACCCGAGGATTCTCGGCGCGCCAAGGTGCGCTTTTTGCGACGTTCTGCGCCGAGAACCCTTGACGGAGAGCGTGGAATTACACTCCGCGCATGGCGATTTCCGGTGATGACATCGAGGCGCTGCGCCAGCGAATCTCGATCGTCGAAGTCGTCCAGGGTTACGTTGCACTGCGACGGGTGGGTCGTAACTGGGTGGGCTTGTGCCCGTTCCATGCCGAGAAATCCGGTTCGTTCAACGTTCGCGAAGAGACCGCGCGCTATAGGTGTTTCGGCTGTGGCGCGTCGGGTGACATCTTTCGTTTCGTGCAGGACATCGAGCACCTTGATTTCGTGGGTGCCATCGAGTCGCTGGCGGGGAAGTACGGCTATCAACTCACCTACACGTCGGGGACCGAGTCGAAAGACCGTCAACGCCGCAAGAAATTGGTCGAGGCGATGTCGGTCGCTGCGGATTGGTACCACGATCGTTTGCTGAAGGGTTCCGATGCCCGCGCAGCGCGCGACTATCTGCGCAGCCGTGGCCTTGCGGGTGACGTGGCGAGGCAGTTCAGGCTGGGTTGGGCACCCGACGACTGGGACGCGCTTGCGATCGGGTTGGCAAAGGACCACGGCGTCACGCAGGACGTGTTGCGCGACTGCGGACTCGCCTTCACGAACAAGCGCGGCAAGATGCAGGACGCCTTCCGGGCCCGCATTCTGTTTCCGATCATCTCCGATTCGGGCGACGTGCTTGCTTTCGGTGGGCGCATCCTGCCCGGCAGCACCGACCCTGCGAAGTACAAGAACTCACCCGAGACACCCATCTATTCGAAGTCTCGAACGTTGTACGGGCTCAACTGGGCCAAGGCCGACATCGTGCGTGCCGACCAGGTGATCATCTGCGAGGGCTACACCGACGTCATCGGATTCCACCGCGCCGGCATCCCGCGCGCCGTCGCAACCTGCGGCACCGCGCTCACGGAAGAGCACGTGCGCATCCTGAAGCGTTTTGCGAACAAGGTCGTCCTCGCATTCGACGCCGACGCGGCAGGACAAGGTGCAGCCGAGCGCTTCTACGAATGGGAAGCAAAGTACGAGGTCAGCGTCAGCGTTGCACTGTTCCCGAAGGGCAAGGATCCGGGCGAACTGGCCCAAACCGACCCCGATGCACTTCGCGCGGCGGTCGACTCGGCACAGTCGTTCCTCGGCTTTCGTCTGCAGCGCGTTCTCGACGCCAACCCCGCTCGCACACCCGAGGAACGTGCGCGCACGGCCGAGCGTGCGATCGCGGTCATCAACGAGCATCCGAACGTGAACGTCCGCAAGATCTACGCCGGTCAGGTGGCCACGCACACGGGCCTGCCGGTTGGTGACGTGGTGCCCCGTGTCGAGCGGCGCGAGCGCAATCCGCGGATCGAAGTCGCGGCTCCACGCGACCCCGGCACGAGGGAAAACGCCGAGTTTGCCGCCATTGCGATTCTGTTGCAGAGCTGGGACTCCATCGCCCCGTGGTTGGTTGCGGAACTGTTCCCGACCGACGTCATGCGTCGCGCGTTCCTTGCCGTCGCGGAGTCGGGAGGGTCGGTGGGCACGGCAATCGACACGGCAGACCCCGAGGCGCGCGAAGTGCTCGAGCGGGCCGTCGTGGTCGACATCGATGCGAATGGTCGGGCAGAGGCGTTCAACCTGATCGCCGCCGCGGTGCGCCGCGAACTCGCATCACGACGTGGCGTGACCGACCCCAACGTGTTGCGTGCGGATCGCGACGCTCGTTTGCACCTCGAGCAACTCGAATCACCCGATGGTGATTCGTCTGCGGCATTCCTGCTCGGCTGGCTGCAGTCGGGCAGCATCTCCGACGACGTCGTCGCCTGAGTTCGCCGTGACGCTCCGTTGTCACGGGCGTCATCGCGTTCGTTCTAGTGTTGTGGGCATGGGAGGGGAAGCATGGCTCTGACGGAACGCGGCTCTGATGCCATGCGCCAGTACCTGAGCGACATCGGCAAGCACGATCTGATCTCCGCCGACGACGAACGCCGACTCGGGAAGTTGATCAAGGAAGGACAACTTGCCGAGGAAAAACTGCAGGCCGGCAACGCGAGCGTGTCGGAGAAGCAGTCGCTGAAGCGGGCCATGAAGTCCGGCGCCGAAGCCAAGGAACAAATGGTCAATGCCAATCTGCGTCTCGTCGTATCGATCGCGCGTCGCTACGACGGAAAGGACCTGCAACTGCCGGACCTCATCCAGGAGGGCAACATCGGCCTGATGCGTGCGGCCGACAAGTATGACTACGAAAAGGGCTTCAAGTTCTCGACCTACGCCACCTGGTGGATCCGTCAGGCGATGACGCGGGCGATGGCCGATCAGGGTCGGAATATTCGTATCCCCACCCACATGATGGAACTCGTGAACCGTGTACAGCGAGCAGAGCGTGAACTGACCTCGGAATTGAAGCGCGACCCCAGCCCCGAAGACGTCGCAGCCCGCTGCGGGCTCGAGGTCGACAAGGTGCTCGAGCTCATGCAGTTCGCAATTCCGACCGTCAGCCTCGACTCGCCTCTCGGCGATGATGGTGACGGCGGGGCGTTCGGTGACATCATCGCCGACGCAAACGCTGAATCGCCCATCACGGTCGCCGAACGCAACGCTCTGATCGGCGCCGTGCAGTCGGAATTGCACCTCTTGCCAGAGCGCGACCGTGAGATTCTCATCATGCGATTTGGCCTCGAGGACGGTCGTCCCCGCACGCTCGACGAAGTTGCGAACGCCTTCGGCGTGACACGCGAGAGAATTCGGCAGATCGAACAAAAGACACTTGCCCGCTTGCGCCACCCGCACAACTCGGCCCGGTTGCGGGGCTTTTTGGACGACTGATTTCCCGACCCCGCTGCTAGTCTGCGCGATGTCCTTCGGGGGTAGCTCAGTTGGCAGAGCAACGGACTGTTAATCCGTCGGTCGTGGGTTCGAGCCCCACCCCCCGAGCAAGTCCCGTCTCCGCGTCGGTTTCTTCACGATTCTCGGGCCAGTAGCTCAGTGGTTAGAGCAGGGGACTCATAATCCCTTGGTCGTAGGTTCGATCCCTACCTGGCCTACGACTGGCGCTGGGCGTGGGTCAGCCGATTTTCTGCGCAATTTCGTGGAACAGCGGAATGCCAATTGCAAGGTTGAACGGGAACGTCATCCCGAGCGCCGCGCCAAGCGACAGTCCGACGTCCGCCTCGGGTAGGCCGACGCGAACCGCAGCCGGTGCGGCGATGTAGCTGGCGCTTGCCGCCATTGCGCCGAGAACCGCTGCACCGCCCACCGAGAGGCCCGCAACACTGCCGCCCAACACGCCCACGGTTCCAAAGACAAGAGGCATCGCGATGGCAAAAACGACGAGCCTGATACCGACTTCTTTGAGGGTGCGCAGACGTTGGGCGGCGAGAGTGCCGAGATCGAGCAGGAACAGCACGAGCACACCCGCGAAGAGGTCGCGGAAAAGCGGTTCGACTTTTTCGACTCCGACCTGGTTTGCGAAACAGCCGATCAACAAGCCACCAACGAGCAACACGATGCTCTTGCCGGTGATCACTTCGTGGATTGCCGACCGCAGGTTTCCCGCGCCCAACGCACGACTTGCGATCACCATCGCGACGACGATTCCCGGAATCTCGAGAAGCGCAACGAGGGCGGGCAGGTAACCCTCATCCAGAGTTCCTGCCGCACGGGCAAAGGTTTCAGCTGCAGTGAAAGTGACGGCGGAAACCGACCCGTAGTGCGCCGCAATCGATGCTGCATCGGCAACGCTGAGACCGACGAAGCTGCGCGCAGCCCGGTAGGCGACGAACGGAACCGCGAGGCCGATCGCCAGCGTGACAACCGTCGGTGCGGCGATGTCACCGAGTGCCACGTCGCGCAGTTCGATGCCGCCCTTCAGGCCGATCGCGAAGAGCAGGTAAGTCGAGAGCAACGACGTCACCGCCTCGGGGAAACGCAGGTCGCTGCGGAACAAGGTGGCGACAAGGCCGAGGGCAAAGGCAAGAACGGCGGGTGACCCGAGGTTCAGGCTGATGAGATCGGAGACGGACACAGTCCGCGAATTTATGACATTAGATACCTGTTATCCAAGACAGGTAACAAAAGTCACAAATTCTGCGAGCGCTGCTTTTCCACGGCGATCTTCAGGATCACGCGACCCTTGTCGATCGGGAAGGCGTAGGGGCTGCCCGTGTAACGCACTGCGCACGCATCGATGTGGTCACGAGCTTCCTGTCCGGCGACTTCGGCGACGCAGCGTCCCCGCACCTCGGCGTAGGCGTAGGCATTGTCGGCCTTCCACATCGCGACGGTGACCGTCGGGTTGACCTTGATCGAGTCGTACTTGATGCGGCCGAGGTCGGTGTTGATGAGGATGTGGTCGTCGTCGGCATCAACCCACATGACGTGGCTGGCGATGCGGCCGCTCGGCAGCATGAACGAGAGCGTTCCGAAATTGACGCCCTTGGCAAGGTCGCGGATGGCGGGATCGAGTTTCTGGAAGGTCATGACGCGACGCTACTGCGACGGGTCAACCAATCGGTCGCGCAACTCACGCTTCAGGATCTTTCCGGCGCCCGACAACGGCAGGGGATCGGACTGAATTGTCCACGACTTCGGCACCTTGTAACCCGCGATCGTCTTGCGGGCGTGCGCGTCGAGGTCGCCTTCGGTGACGGCGCCCGGCGCGCACACCACGAACGCGTGCACCGCCTCGCCCCAGATCTCGTGCGGGCGGCCCACCACGGCGACCTGTGTGACGCCGGGGAAGGTTGCGATGGCGTTCTCGACCTCGAGCGAGTACACGTTCTCGCCACCAGAGACGATCATGTCCTTCACGCGGTCGGCGAGGAAGACGTAGCGGTTTTCGTCCATGCGACCCGCGTCGCCCGACCTGTACCAGCCGTCGACCAACGCGTGTGCAGTCGCCTCGGGTTTGTTCCAGTAGCCCATCATTGCCGAGTCACAACGAATCCACAGTTCGCCGACGGTGCCGAGCGGAAGTGGTTCGGTCGTCTCGGGATCGCGGATCTCAACCTCCACGCCGATGCACGGGCGCCCGACGGACTTGAGAATCTCGCCACCGACCCTGTGGTCGTGAGGCGTGACCGCACACACGGTTGCCGCAAACTCGGTCATGCCGTACGCCTGAAAGTAATTGAGGTTCGGATACAGCGACATGTAGCGCGCCAACAACGCATCGGGCATTGGTGCCGCGCCGTAGCCCATCAGCGTGAGCGACTCGAACATCGACGGCTCGAAGTCGGGGTGGTGCAGGATGAGGCCGAACATCGTCGGTACTCCGGCAATGGCGGTGATGCGGTGTTCCCGCACTGCGCTCATCACCGCTTTCGGTTCGAAGCCGGGCAACAGGTACACCGCGCCGCCCGTCGGGATGAGCAAGGCCCACGTCATGATGCTGCCGACGTGGAACAGCGGCATGAACGCGAGATAGCGCCAGCCCGGTTCGATCAGCATCCCCATCTGGCTGCGGTAAGTCACGAGGACGATGGCCTTTTGCTGGAGAACGACTCCCTTGGGAAGACCCGTCGTGCCGCCCGTGTACATCAGCACTGCGGGTGAGTCATCGTCGGGTTCGGCCGGCAGTTCACCGATTGGCTGCGCCGCGATCAGGTCGTCGTAGCGAAGGTCGTGTGGTGCGTCGCCCGAACCGATCAGAACCACGGTGCGCAGGTGTGCGAGGCGGGGTCGGACATCGTTGATCATCTGCGCGAAGGCCGCGTCGACGAAGAGCACCGTCGTGCCCGAGTCGTTCAGGATGTAGACGTACTCTTCGGCCGCGAGCCTGCTGTTCAACGGGTTGATGACGGCCGTTCCACACAGGCACGCGTGCCACAGTTCGATGTATTCGTGGCACGAACCGGCCAG
>JBJTYJ010000248.1:0-10111 GCA_046082705.1 Actinomycetota bacterium
GCCCGCCAGCGGGAACACGCCGCACAATGCGAGAGTCGAGCTCCCCCAGGTCACGCAGGTGATCGGCATGTATTTGCGCAGGCCGCCCACGTCCTTCTTCATGTCGAATGAGTGGTGCGAGCCACTGTGGCTGACCGAACCGGCGGCAAGGAACAAACAGGCCTTGAAGAATGCGTGCGTGAAGATGTGGAAAACGGCCGGCAGCCATGCGCCCACGCCGAGGCCCATCATCATGTAGCCGAGCTGTGATACCGTCGAGTACGCGAGCACTTTCTTGATGTCGTCCTGCACGAAGGCAAGCAAGGCCGCGATGATGATCGTGATGCCGCCGATCAACGTGATGAAGTTCATCGACGAGCCGTAGATGTTCATGCCCTCGTAGAACACGGGGAAGAGTCGCGCGACGAGGAAGACGCCGGCGACAACCATGGTCGACGAGTGGAGCAGCGAACTGACGGGCGTCGGGCCCGCCATGGCGTCGGGCAACCATGTGTGCAACGGGAACTGACCCGACTTGCCGATGCAGGCGGCGAAGAGTGCGAACGCTCCGGCCGTGATGGCCACGCTGCTCGGGCTGCCGCTGAGCGCCCAGGCCGAAAGGCCGCGGATGCTGAAGCCCGACACGCCGAGGTGCTCTTGGGTCCACGAGTTCGCGCTGAAGAAAAGAATGCTGGTACCGACGAGCAGACCAATGTCACCCGTACGGGTCGTGAAGAACGCCTTGAGTGCGGCGCGGCTGTTTGCCTTGTCCTCCCACCAGTGACCGATCAACATGAATGAGCAGAGGCCCATGATTTCCCAGCCGAGAATGAGCTGGATCATGTTGTCGGCGATGACCATGTTCATCATGCCGGCCGAGAACAAGGTGAGCGACGCAAAGAAGTGCGTGTAGCGGCGGTCGCCGCGCAGGTACTCGAGCGAATAGATCTGCACCAGCGTCGAGATGAACGCGACGACGACGAGCACCGTGAGCGACAGACCATCCATGTGCTGGCCGATCGACAAGTCGAATCCGCCGCTTTGCCACCAGTTCCAACTGCGGATCACGGGCTCGATGTACTGGCCCTCAGAGGCCGAGTTGACGCGGTCGATCCACTGGAAGGCGGCGCCTCCGGCGAGAACGAGCGAGGCAACCATCGACAGGACGCCGAGTTCGCTGCCCTTGATCGGCAGTTTCTTGCCGAAGAAGATTATGAGCGCGAAAGCAACGGCGGGGATGATCGGAATGATCCAGGCGTTCTCGAGGAACCAACCCGACTTGAGGGCAACGGCGGCCGTTTCGGCAGCGGCTTCGGAGGCAGCAAACATGATCAGCCCTTCATCTCCGACAGCTCTTCGAGGCCGATCGACTTGCGGTTGCGGTAGACGAGCAGAACCAGCGCCAGGCCGACACCAACCTCAGCAGCGGCCACCGCGATGATGTAGAGCGCGAACACATGGCCGTCGACGCTGCCGTTGCGCAGCGCGAATGCGATGAGGTTGAGGTTGACCGAGTTGAGGATCAACTCGATGGACATCAGCACCATGACCGCGTTGCGGCGGGCGATGACGCCGTAGACGCCGATGCAGAAAAGCACGGCGGCAAGGATGAGGAACTGGTTGACGAGCATGGGTCAGTCCTTCCTCGCAAGAACGATCGCGCCGATGACGGCGATGAGAAGGACGAACGAGAGCGCCCAGAAGGGAAGCAGGTACGGCCCGAAGATCAGGTCCGAGATTTCCTGGGTCGACACCACTGCCGCGTCCTTGGGCAGTTCCTCGTCGCCGAAACCCGAGATGAGTGCGAGCGTGATGACTCCGAGAAGCAACCCTGCGGAGGGCACGCCGAGCCACCACGACTTGTTGTTGAGTTCCTGTTCGGCACCGATACGGGCACGGGTGAGCATCGTTCCGAAGAGAAACAAGACCATCACTGCGCCGATGTACACAAGCACCTGGGTGATCGCGACGAACTCGGCCGCGAGGATCACGTACTGGGCCGCGGCACCGGCCAGCACGAGCACCAGCCAGAGTGCTGCGTGCACGACGTTGTTCACCGTGACGACGCGCAGGGCACCCCACACCATGATCGCAGCGACGATGCCGAAGGCGATGTTCTGGGCAACCATCTACTTCTTGCCCTTCTTTTCCGCGCCGGCTTCGAGCTCGGGTGCCTCGGGCACGGTTTCCATCCACTCGCCCAACTTCGCCTTGTCATGGAGAAGGTCGGCGATGCGCGGCTCGGAGTACTCGTACTCGGGGCTCCAGAAGAGCGCGTCAAACGGGCACACTTCGACGCAGATACCGCAGTACATGCAGAGCGCGTAGTCGATGTCGAAACGGTCGAGTTTGTTCACCTGGCGCGGCTTGCCACCCGCACGGCGCGGCGGGGCGAGTTCCTTGTGACCCTCGATGTAGATGCACCAGTCGGGGCACGAACGCGCGCACAGCATGCACGACGTGCAGTTGCCCTCGTGGAGTGCGATGACACCGCGCGCACGGATGGGCGGTGTTTCCTTTTCGTGCGGGTATTGCACGGTGTTCGCACCCTTGGTGACGGTTTCCACCATCGTGCCGAGCGTGACACCGAGACCCTTCAGCAGGCCGGGGACCTTCGCCATTAGAACGCCACCTTCAGAACCGACGTCGCCATGATGTTGACGAGTGACAGCGGAATGAGAACCTTCCACGCGAAGCGCTGTAGTTGGTCCTCACGGAAACGCGGGTAACTGAAACGCACCCACATGATGACGAAGACGAGAAGCATCATCTTCGTGAACATGATCAGCGGACCGACGACATTCATCCAGTTGTCGATGCTGTCGATGCTGGTCCAGCCGAACCACGAGAACGGCACACCCCATCCGCCGAGGAAAAGGATCGAGGCGATGAGCGCGAACACGCCGGCGGTCGCGAATTCACCGATGAAGAAGATGAGGAAGCGGAAGCCCGAGTACTCGGTCATGTAACCCGACACGAGTTCAGACTCGGCGATCGGCATGTCGAAGGGCGCCTGGGTGAGTTCGGCCTGCACGGCAATCATGAAAATGACGAACCCGATGAACTGCGTGAGTATGTACGGGTTGCCGAGGCCGTCCCAGCCGAAGATCGAACCGGCATTCTGCGCAACGACGATTTGCTGCAGGTTCATCGTGCCGGCCTGGATGACGACGCCGATGACGGCGAGCACCATCGGCAGTTCGTACGCGATCAACTGACCGGCCGCACGCAGACCACCGAGCAGCGAGTACTTGTTGGCACTCGCCCAGCCGGCAATGAGAATTCCGAGAACCGACACCGACGAGACCGCGAGCGCGTAGAAAACACCCGCCTCGAAGTTCGTGAACCATGCATCGGGACCGAAGGGCACGACGGCAACGAGAAGGAAGGTGCTCGACAGCACAATGAGCGGCGCCATCTTGAAGATGAACTTGTCGGCGCGTTCGGGATAGAGGTCTTCTTTTTGCAGCCACTTCCCCACTTCGGCGAACAACTGCAACGAACCGAACGGACCGGCTTCCATCGGCCCGAGTCGGCTCTGCATGAACGACATCATCTTGAAGAGAAAGACGTAGACGATGGTTCCCGCGGGCAGGAGCACGGCGACGATGCCGCCGAGCACGCGCAACAACGACTGCGCCCAGTAGGGAATGCTGGCGATCAGACCCAACATCAGCGATCGATGTCACCGAGGATGAAGTAGAGCGACGCGAGGATCGTGATGATGTCGGGCACGTACACACCCTTCAGCAACCACGGCACGATGGAGATGTTGTTGAAACTCGCCGAGCGAATCTTCACGCGGAACGGGCCGAGTTCACCCTTCGAGACGACGTAGTAACCCATCTCGCCGAGCGGGTTCTCCGTCGACACCCAGGCTTCGCCCTCGGGCACCTTGATGATGCGCGGGACCTTGGCCATCACTGGGCCGGACGGCAGCGAGTCGAGCAACTTCTCGACAATGAACGTGGACTCACGGACTTCCTGCAAGCGGATCCAACAACGCGCGTACGAGTCCCCGTCGGGGTGCGTCCACACCTTCCAGTCAACCTTGTCCCAGGCCATCGGCAGTGTCTGATCGCGACGCAGGTCCCAGTCAACGCCACTCGCGCGCAGGTTCGCACCCGAAAGTCCGTACTGCAGCGCAACGTCGCGCGGTATGACACCGATGCCGCGTGTGCGCGCTTCGAAAATTTCGTTGCCGAACAGGAGGCCTTCGATTTCGTCGCAGAACTTGCGCATCTTGCGCATCACGACGCGTGTTTCATCGATGAAGCCCGCAGGCAGGTCGTCTTTCAAGCCGCCGATGCGGTCGAAGTTCGGGTGGAAGCGACCGCCGGTTGCACCCTCGATCAGGTTCAGCACGTACTCACGATCGCGAAATGCGAAGAACACTGGCGTGATTGCGCCCAACTGCACACCAAGGTCACCGAGGAACAGCGACACGTTCGCGATGCGGGAAAGTTCGAAGAGAATCGTACGGATCCACTGCGCACGCGGTGGCGCCTCGATGCCCATCAATTGTTCGGCAGCGAGGATGAACGGCACCTCATTGGCAAAACTTCCCAACCAGTCGATGCGGTTCACGAGCGCGGTCACCTGCGGGAAGGTCCGAACTTCGGTGAGCTTTTCGTATCCGCGGTGCATGTAGCCGCACGACGGTTCGGCCCATACGACCTGCTCACCGTCGAGGCGCGCGATGATGCGCAGCGTGCCGTGCGTCGCCGGGTGTTGCGGCCCGATGTTGAGGGTCATGCCCTCGGTCTCGAGCTCGACGTTCACGCGTGCATCAGCTGCCTGCGACGCGATGTACGCGAGTTGCTGGCGGTCACCCAACATCGTCATTCGGCGCCTCCTTCCTCATCGCTGCCACCGGGCAGCGGTTCGACATCGACGATTCCCGGCCATGGCTTGACGATGCGTGCGAGCAACGGGAAGTCCTTGCGCAAGGGGTAACCCTCGAAGTCGGTGGGCAGATACATGTTGCGCAGATCGGGGTGGCCAGCGAACGAAATGCCGAACATCTCGTGGGTTTCGCGCTCGTGCCAGTTCGCACCGACGAACACGCCCGCCCACGAGTCGATCGTCAGCGAGTCGTCGGGGACGTCGGCCTTCAACGTGACTCCGTGGTGCGTACGGTGGTTCACCAGACGTGCAAACACCTGCATGCGTGTGGCACCACCGGTGTAACCCTGGCGAATCGTCGCATCGATCGGCTCGCGTTCGGCCGTCGGGTCTTCCTCGCCACGGCCGTACGGCGATGGCAACCAATCGATCGCCGAGAGGAAACAGAAGTAGTCATAGCCGAGTTTTTCGCGCAGCGTGCTCGCGGTGTCGCGCCATGCAGACGTCTTCACGCGAACCCACGCGTCGACGTTGCCTTCGGGACCCTTTTCGAATGAGTCTTCGACGGCGTCGCCGAGGACGGCGGTGATTTCAGCGAGCGACGACAACGGGTTCTCCCTTGCGCTCGGCTTCAGCGGATGCGGCGAGCGAGACGGTGCCTTCACCGCGCCAACGTGCGCCCATGTCTTCGTTCTTGATGCGCGGCTGCAAAAGGACGATGCCTTCGAGCAGTGCTTCGGGCCGCGGCGGACAACCCGGCACGTACACGTCGACGGGAATGATCTGGTCGACACCCTTCGTCACCGAGTAACTGTCCCAGTACGGGCCGCCACAGTTTGCGCAACTGCCCATCGAGATCACGTACTTCGGCTCGGGCATTTGTTCGTAGAGACGCTTGACGGCCGGAGCCATCTTGTCGGTCACCGTCCCGGAGATGACGACGAGGTCGGCCTGACGCGGACTCGCAGGCAGCGGAATGACACCGAGTCGCATGACGTCGTAGCGCGGAGAACCAAAAGCGGCGCCCATTTCGATGGCGCAGCAGGCGAGGCCCCACTGGTACACCCAGAGCGAATACGAACGCCCGAGATTGAACAATGAATTCAGCGACTTGGGCAGTCGCCCACGATCTACGAGTCCCATGAGTGTCCGTTTCTCTCGAATCTTGTGTGTCCCGCGCGGATCAGACCCAGCGCAGGACCCCCTTGCGCCAGGCATAGACGAGGCCGAGCAGCAACACCGCAACGAACACGCCCATTTCGATCAGACCGAACGAGCCGTACCGCTCGAGTTGTGTCGCCCACGGAAAAAGGAACACCGCTTCGACGTCGAACACGACGAAGAGAAGTGCGAACACGTAGTAACGGATCTGGCTTTGCGACCACCCCTCGCCGACCGGGTCGACACCGCTTTCGTAGGCGAGGACCTTTTCGGGGGTGGGTTTGACGGGTCGCAGCAAGGACGCGAGCCAGAGCAGCAGGCCACCAAGAAGGAAGGCTGCGAGCCCGAACCACACGACCGTGAGGTATGACCGCAGGAAGGGGGACATCGCTACCGAAACTACTACCCACCCCTCTTCGGGACAGAAACCACCTGTCGTCAGGACGAAAATGAGCGAAGTGTGGATGTCAGCGTCGCGGCATCATGTGTTCGGCAAACCAATCGACGAGACGGTGCGCGCCGAGCGCCGACACGTGCGCATGTGAACGAGTGGAGGCGGCGAGTGCCACGGGGTCGACTCCGACCCGGGTGAGTTCGGCGGCGCCGTGGCCGGCCGACCAGCGCTCCACGATGGTCGGGGTGACTTCGGGGTGGAACTGGAGGCCAAGGCTGCGACCCAGGACGAAAGCCTGGGTCCCCTGCTCGCCCGTTCCCAGCACCACGGCCTCCGGGGGAGGCAAAAAGCGGTCGTAATGCCACTGAAACCAGGGGTTTTGGGCCAAAAACGGGCTCATTTCGGGGGTTGCATCGACCGAAAACCACCCGATCTCGGGTTGGGGGGCCCGCTCGACCCGCCCGCCGAGGGCATGGGTCAGCATCTGGCCACCGAAACAGATGCCGAAAATCGGTACCCCACGGGCATGGGCTGCCTGCAAGAGGGTCGCCTCGGCAGCGACGAACGCCGCGATGTCATCCCAATAGACCGACCAGTCGGACCCGAGTGGAACGACGAGGCCGACATCGTCGGGCAGTGCCTCCCAGTCGGCGGCCTCTTCGCGGTTCCACGTTTCGAACGACCACCCGTGCTGGGCAAAGCGCAGCGCAACCTCTCCGCCGTCGGCGTCGGCATGGTTGGCAATGATGATCGCGCGCACGGGGGTACGGTAATTCCGGATGGGGACGGCACCAATATCTCGTGACCAGATCCTCGCGGCACGCGCGGCCGGTGCCGCCTACGTGAAGCGGACCCCAATCACCGAGTCGGCTGCACTCACGGCACGCTGCGGCGGCAACGTCGTCCTGAAGGCCGAGAACCTCCAGCGCACGGGTTCCTTCAAGATCCGTGGTGCCATGAACAAGGTGGCTTCGCTTGGCGCGGCCGCTTCGACCGGTGTCGTGGCGGGAAGCGCCGGCAACCACGCCCAAGCCATTGCCTTTGCCGCGCAGGTCAACGGCATCGCGTGCGAAATTTTCGTTCCTGCCGGTGCCTCGATTTCGAAGATTGCGGCATGCCGCGGCTACGGGGCCACGATCTCCGAGGGCGGCGATTCACTCGACAATGCGGTGGCGCTCGCCAAGGAACGCGCGGCCGCAACCGGCATGAATTTCTGCCATCCCTACGACGACCCCGCGGTTGTCGCGGGTCAGGCGACACTCGGTCTCGAACTCATCGAGGACATCCTCGACCTGCGAACTGTCGTCATTCCACTGGGCGGTGGTGGACTCACCGGCGGTGCGGCGATCGCACTGAAGCAACACGACCCGCGCATCAGGGTGATCGGCGTTCAGGTCTCGGCGTGCGCACCGTACGCACACCTTCCCGCACCCGACGGCCCGGTTGTCACTCTCGCAGACGGCATCGCGGTAAAGAAGCCCGGCACGGTGACACGGCCGATCATCGAGGAATTCGTCGATGACATCGTCGTCGTCGAGGAGGACGATGTCGCCGACGCGATGATCCTGCTGATGGAGCGCGGCAAGTTGCTCGTCGAAGGAGGCGGCGCAGTCGGTGCATCGGCGCTGATTCGCGGCCTCGTGCGCCCCGCAACCGATGGCGTCACATGCGTGGTGTTGTCGGGCGGCAACGTCGACCTCGGTCTCTTGCCCGGGCTCGTTCGCCGCCATGAAACACAGGCCGGTCGTCGGTTGCTTTTGTTCGCGCGCATCCCCGACCGACCGGGTGGGCTTGCGAACCTTCTCACGCTGCTGGCCGGCCAGGGCGCGAACCTGATCGAGGTCGAACACGTTCGCGAAGGCGTCGATCTGCACGTGCGGGAAACCGGCGTTCAGATCGTGCTCGAAACGCGTGGCACGGAACATGCCGACACCGTCGTCGATGCTGCGCGCAGCGCAGGTTACGAAGTCGAGGAACTCGAACGCTGAATCAGCGACCGGCGAGCGTGATCACTTGACGCGTTGCGTCGAGCAACCAGCCCGGCACGATGCCAACGACCAAAGTGAATGCGACGGCTGCAGTCACCGCGAGACCGGAGAGGAACGGAACCGGCGGTGCCGCATCCTCACCCTCGGTATCTTCCATCCATGCACTGACCATGATGCGCAGATACAGGAACGCACCGATCACCGATGCGAGCATGGCGATGATCGCGATGGTATAACTCTCGGTTTCGACCGCGGCGCGAATCACGCCGAACTTGGCGACGAATCCCGAGGTCAGCGGCATGCCGGCCTGCGCCAGCAGGAACACGGTGAGAGCGAGTGCGAGTGCGGGCCGACGACGACCGAGTCCGCGGAAGTCGGTGAGATCCGACGCACCATCGCCCTTGCCGGCGACGAGGCCGACGATCGTGAACGTGCCGATGACGAGTACTGTGTAGAGAAGCAGGTAGGTCATCGCTGACGCAATGCCGTCACCCGCACTCGAGGAGTTCGTGTGCGATGCGGCCTCGACGCCGAGAAGAATGAAACCCGCGTGGCTGATCGATGAATAAGCAAGCATGCGCTTCACGTTGGTTTGCGTCACCGCGAGCACCGAACCAACGACCAGACTGAGAACTGCGAGCACCCACACGACCGGTCGCCAGTCGTCGACCCGACTCTCGAGCGCAGTCACGCTGACACGCAGCAGCGCAGCGAACGCAGCGGTCTTGCCGGCCGATGCCATGAACGACGTGACGGGTGTTGGCGCGCCCTGGTACACGTCGGGTGTCCACACCTGGAACGGCACCGCGGCAACCTTGAAGGCGAGACCGACGAGAAGCAGACCGACACCGGAAAGCAACAACACGTCGTTGCGTGGGAACGCCTGCTCGGTCGACAACGTCTCCATGATGCGGCCGAGGTTGGTGTGTTTGGTCGCGCCGTAGATGAGCGCAATGCCGTAGAGGAAGAACGCCGAGGAGAATCCGCCGAGGATGAAGTACTTGAGACCCGCCTCTTGGCTTTCCTCACGGCGGCGGTTGCTCGCGGCAAGCACGTAGAGGGCGAGGCTGAGCGTCTCGAGACCGAGGAACAACACGATGAGGTCCTGTGCGGCCACCATGACGATGCCGCCGATAGCCGCGGCGAGATACAGCACGAAGAGTTCGGGGCCGTCCTCACCCTCGCGTACGAGGTAGTCACTCGTCGTGAGGCTTGCAAGCAGCACCGCGACACATATGGTGATGGTTCCGAGAACCGCGAAGTGGTCGAAGGCGAGGGCATCACCGATGATCGTCTGGGGTCGACCGTCGGTCAGGTTGTCCCACAGGAAGAAACACAAAACGATCGACGTTGCCGCGGTTGCGGCGCTGACGATTCCGTAGAGACCACGTGGCCACTGCGGCAACAGCGACCCTCCGAGCATCAGAACACATGCCCCGGCAAGAAGGGCGAGCAGCGGGCTGAGCGTGAACCACGGAATCGAGGGCCCGGCGAGGGTTTCAGCGGCAAACATCGTCAGCCTCCGTGCCCTTCCGCGGCCTTTTTATCGGTGTCGGATTTATCGGTGTCGGAGTGCTCGGTGTCAGAGTGCTCGACGGGCGCGATTTCCTTCTTCTCGTATTCGAGCGTGCGACCGACGTTCGTCTCGACGTGGGCCACGAGTGCCTTCACGCTCGGCTCGATGCGGTCGAGCATCGGCTTCGGGAAGACACCGGTGAAAACGATCGGTGCGATGAACGCGAGC
>JBJTYJ010000249.1:0-2666 GCA_046082705.1 Actinomycetota bacterium
CCTGACTTCGCCGCGGATGGCGCCGCACACGGACTGAGCATCGTGGGCCGTGGCCGTGCGGCCGGTTCCGATGGCCCAAATTGGCTCGTAGGCAACAACCAGACCCGCGACGGCGTCGGCGGTGCGTTTGGCAAAAGCAGACCGCACCTGGCCCAACACCTTTGCCTCGGTCGAACCCGACTCACGCTCATCGAGTGTTTCGCCCACGCAGATGATGGGGGTCATGCCCGACTTCAGGATCGCGGTCGCCTTGTTGGCAACCATTTCATCGGTCTCGCCGAAAACCTCTCGCCGTTCACTGTGGCCGACGATGACGTACTTGACGGACAACTTGGCCAACATCGACGGTGACACCTCACCGGTGAAGGCGCCCTTTTCCTCGAAGTGACAATGTTGTGCGCCGAGCAGGAACCGCAGTTCGTCGGCCTCGATGAGCGTCTGCACACTGCGGACGTCGGTGAACGGCGGGTGTATCGAGACGTCAACCGCATCGAAGTCCTCTTTGACGACGAGATAGTTCAGTTTCTGGACGAGTTGAATCGCCTCGAAATGATTCAGATGCATCTTCCAGTTGCCGCTGATCAACGGCTTGCGACCTTCACTTGGCATTCGGTGCCCCTCTCAATGCGGCAAGACCCGGAAGATCGCCGAACTCGAGAAGCTCGAGTGACGCTCCCCCGCCCGTGGACACGTGGTCAACCTCGTCGTCGAGATCGAACTGCGCCAATGCTGCCGCGCTGTCGCCGCCACCCACGACCGTGAAAGCCTTCGTATCAGCGACGGCCTGAGCGAGCGTCTTCGTACCGTTGGCGAAGCGCGCATCTTCGAACATTCCCATCGGACCGTTCCAGAACACCGTGCGGGCTTCCATCACGACGTCGCTGAACGCTGCTGCCGTGCCCGGACCTATGTCGAGACCTTTCGCGCCGTCGGGAAGGCGGATGCCGAACGTCGCGTAATTGCCGTTCGCGTCGAGACCGACGATGTCTTCGGGTAGGTGAATCGGCTTCGGACCATCGAGAAGTCGGCGACAGAAAGCTACCTGGTCGAGTTCACAGATCGAATCACCGACGGGCATCCCCTTCGCGGCCAGGAAGGTGAAGCACATCCCACCACCGATGACGAGTGCGTCGACGGTCTGCAACAGTGCCTCGATGACGCCAAGCTTGTCACTCACCTTTGCACCACCCAACACCGCAACGAAGAGCCGCTTTGGGTGATCGCGCAACCCTCCGAGGATCTCGGCTTCCTTCTGCAGCAGACGTCCGGCTGCCGACGGAAGGGTTCTTGGCGGACCGACCACCGAGGCGTGGGCACGATGGGCGGCTCCGAAGGCATCGTCGACGTATGCGTCGAATCCGGCGACCAGTTGAGCCACGAAGTCCTCGCTGTTCGACTCTTCTCCCGGATTGAAGCGCAGGTTCTCGAGAAGTTCGACCCCCGGTGCAAGCTCCGCAAGACGACGACGTACGGGCTCCATCGAATACTTCGACGTCGGCTTGCCTTTGGGGCGACCAAGGTGGCTGGCACATACAACGGTTGCCCCACGTGACGTCAACCATTCGATCGTCGGCAGGGCGGCCCTGATGCGGAAATCATCGGTGATCGATCGGGCGTCGTCGGGACCCTCCATCGGCACGTTGAAGTCGGTGCGAACGAGGACCCGCTTTCCGGCGACCTCGCCCAAGTCCTCGAGTACCGGAAGTCTCGACACTTCAGGCCTTCAACTTGGCGCCGATGTGCTTCGTCAGATCGACGAGGCGGTTCGAGTAGCCCCATTCGTTGTCGTACCAGCCGAGGACCTTGACGAGATTTCCCATCGACATGGTGAGGTCGCTGTCGAAGATGCACGAGTGTGGGTTCGTCACGATGTCGCTCGAAACGATGGGCGCCTCGGTGTACTCAAGCACCCCCTTCAACGGGCCGTTCGCCGCTGCCTTGAATGCGGCGTTGATTTCCTCGACGGTGGCAGGCTTCTTCAAGTTGGCCACGAAGTCAGTGATCGAACCGGTGGGCACGGGAACGCGCAGCGCGGTGCCGTCGAGCTTGCCCTTCATTGCGGCCATGACGAGGCTGGTGGCGCGGGCGGCACCCGTGCTGGTGGGTGTGATGTTGATTGCTGCGCCGCGGGCGCGACGCAGGTCGCTGTGGGGCCCGTCGACCAGTTGCTGGTCACCGGTGTAGGCATGAACCGTCGTCATGAGACCGTTGTCGACGCCAAAGGCGTCGTCGAGAACCTTCACGAGGGGCACGAAGCAGTTGGTGGTGCAGCTCGCGTTCGACACCACCTTGTGCTTGGCGGGGTCGAAGTCGGCATGGTTGACGCCGTAGACGAAAGTTGCATCGGCACCGTTCGACGGCGCCGAGACGATCACCAGCGGTGCGCCGGCATCGAGGTGCATCGCCGCTTTGTCGCGGTCGGTGAAGATGCCGGTCGATTCGATGACGAGGTCGACGCCCAGTGCCTTCCACGGCAATTCCTTCGGATCACGGACCTGGAGAACCTTCAGAACCTTGCCGTCGATGCGAATGCCGTCGTCGGTCGCCGAAATCTCGTTCGGCAGAACACCCATGACCGAGTCGTACTTGAGAAGGTGCGCCATCGTCTTCAACGAACCGAGGTCGTTGACTGCAACGATTTCGATGTCGGCACCGCTCGCCTGAAC
>JBJTYJ010000250.1:0-3012 GCA_046082705.1 Actinomycetota bacterium
TGCTGGGATGGATCTCATGACAAAGCCCGTACTTCCCGATGGTCTGGTGGCCGTGGTCAAACGCGAGTGTGCAACCTGCGTGATGACCGAACCCGTGCTCGCCACCATCGCCGCTTCGACGACACTCACCGTCTTCACCCAGGATGACGCGGCATTTCCCGAATCGGTTCCCCACTCCCACGATTCCGACCTGTCGGTCTCGTGGCACCACGAGATCGAAACGGTGCCGACGCTCATCCGCGTCGAGAATGGCGTCGAAGTCGACCGCACGATCGGATGGAGTCGCGATGCATGGCGAGCCATCACCGGCATCGATGATCTCGGCGAGGAACTCCCCGTGATGCGACCGGGCTGTGGCTCGCTCAGTGTCGACCCCGACCTCGTCGACAAACTGCGTGCACGCTTCACCGGTTCGGTTCTCACGGCACGCCACATCGACATGGCCGCGGCCGAAGACGAGTTCGAGTCGATGTTCAACCGCGGTTGGACCGATGGCCTTCCCGTGATTCCGCCCACACCCGAGCGCGTGTTGCGCATGCTTGCCGGAACCACGCGATCACCCGACGAGATAGTTGCCGTCGCACCGCCCGACCTCGTGCCGCTCACCGTCGAGAAAATCGCCATCAACGCGGTGATGGCGGGATGTCTGCCCGAGTACATGCCGTGGGTCATCGCCGCGCTCGAAGCGGTGTGCAACGACCGGTTCAACATGCACGGCGTGCTCGCCACGACGATGCCCGTGGGTCCGGTGATCGTTTGCAACGGCCCCGGCACGAAGCGCATCGGCATGAACAGTGGAATCAACGTGTTCGGCCAGGGCAACCGTGCGAATATGACGATCGGGCGCGCGGTGCAACTGACGATTCGCAACGTCGGTGGCGGCCGCCCCGGCGAGGTCGACCGTGCGACGCACGGCAATCCGGGCAAGCTCAGTTTCTGTTTTGCCGAAGACGAGGACGGCTCCCCCTTCGGTTCGCTCGCATCCGAGCGCGGAATCCCCGCAGGTGCCGACGCGGTCACCGTGTTCGCCGGCGAGGGACCGCGTTGCGCCGTCGATCAACTTGCGCGCACACCCGAGGAACTCACGAATTCCTTCGCCGCATGTCTGCGCAGCGTCATGCACCCGAAGTCGGTGATGACCTTCGACGTGATCCTCGTTGTCAGCCCCGACCATTCACGCATCTATGCCGAGGCCGGTTGGGGTCGCGAGCGGATCCTGGCCGAGCTGCACTCGCGGCTTCAGATCGACTCGAACAGCATCCTCCGTGGTGTCGACGGTATGGCCGAAGGGTTACCCGATCGTTTCCGCGACCGCACGGTGCCGAAGTTCCGACCCGACGGGATTCTCCTCACGCACGCCGGTGGCGGTGCGGGTCTCTTTTCGTCGATCATCGCGGGCTGGGCAAACGGCGAAATGGGCAGCCAGCCCGTCACCGTGGCGGTGAAGAGCTGAATTCGTGACAGGATGTGAAGCGTGACGACCGCACGGCTGACCATTCTCGACCCGACAAGCGAGTCCAAGCCCGCTCGTCGCGCGCTGTTGTCGCGGCCGTCGTCGATCGACGGCATGACCATTGGCCTGCTCGACATCCGCAAGCCGCGGGGCGACGTGTTCCTCGACCGCATCGAACA
The DNA here is from genome assembly GCA_046082705.1 of Actinomycetota bacterium. Classification (GTDB taxonomy): domain Bacteria; phylum Actinomycetota; class Acidimicrobiia; order Acidimicrobiales; family Ilumatobacteraceae; genus F1-20-MAGs119. The sequence goes on from JBJTYJ010000250.1 coordinate 1,633, forward strand.
ATTGCTTGCCGAGCGTGGCGCGAGAGTGCTTCGCTACGCGAAGCCAACGTTCACCAAGCCCGCGCCGGCCGACCTGCGCCACGAGATCGCGTCACAGTGCAACCTCGTGATCGAGGCTCTCGCCGATTGAGGCAGCTGCACGTCGTGCAGTGTGCACGACATCGCAGATCTGGAACTTCGCGGCGTGCCGTCGATGTTCGTCGCCTCGAGTGAGTTCGTGACCGCCGCGATCTCGCAATCCGAGGCGATCGGCTTCCCCGACGTCGCCCGCGTGTTTGTCGAGCATCCGATTCAGGATCGCACCGACGCCGAGATGGTGGCCATTGCCGACGCTGCGTTCCCGCAGATCCTCGCCGCTATCCGCGCGTCGAACTGAGCCGGTAAGCACCGTCGACGAGTTCGACGAGACCGTCCTTCACGAGCGATGCCGCCAGCCTTTCGGCGCGATCGATGTCGGCCAGTTGCATCACCTCGGCCACCGTGGTCACAGTGACGCTGCCTTCGGTGAGTCGCTTCATCAATCTGCCCCTCGCCTGCCGATCGGATCCCTCGAACCGACCCTTGGGCCGACTCGTGAACGCCGTGGTGCGGGCCGGATCCTCGCCATCGCCGCACCACGCGCAGTGGCCCGCAACGGGACTCGTACCGCACGCGGGCGTCCGTGCGTCACACACGGTCGCACCGAAGTCCATGATCACCTGGTTCCAGTCACGGGCGAAACCGCGCGGCAACAACTCATCGGCGATGTCTTGCGTTTCCCGTGACTTCAACGGCCGACCGTGCACCCTTGCGATCACGCGCGCGACGTTCGTGTCGACAACCGCAGCATCGTCACCGAACGCGAAGGCGAGGATCGCCCGTGCCGTGTACGGGCCGATGCCCGGCAATTCCATCAACGCAGCAAGGTCGCGTGGCACGACGCCGTCGTGTCGGTCGACGATCACGCGGGCAGACTCCTGAATGTTGCGACAGCGGCGCGGGTACCCCATTCCCTGCCACTCAACGAGCAGGTCGGCAAGCGGAACCGCAACACACGCGGCGGGCGTCGGGGCGAGCGCCACGAATCTTTCGAACCGCGGATACACCCGACCCACGTTGGTCTGCTGCAGCATCATCTCGGAGATGAGGACGTGCCACGGATCACGCGTTGCGCGCCAAGGAAACTCGCGCATGCGGGGCACGCCCCACGCGAGCAGATCGTCGGTGAAAGGACCTAGGCGTCCCAAGCGGCGTTGACGTCGTACGGACGCTTGCGCTCGGGAGCGTTGGCCCGCTTCCACACCATCACGCGGCGACGGAAGTAACAAACTTCCTTGCCGTCCTGATTGAAGCCCTTGGTTTCCACCGTGACGATGCCGCGGTCGGGCTTCGACTTCGACT
>JBJTYJ010000251.1:0-7474 GCA_046082705.1 Actinomycetota bacterium
GCGCGCCGGGCGAAAGCCCCCGCGACGAACTACTCGCTCGCCTTGCGGCAGCGGGTTTCGATGCGCCAGCCGATGACACGAGCGTCGACGACTAAACACTACTTCGCGACCTGCATCTTCATCGTCGCAGTCACCGCCTGCGGCGGGGACTCTGCCGAAACACCCGAGTGCACCGACACCCCGAAGAACGCCGACCTTGGTGATGGTCAGTTGTGCGTCGACACCGGTTTTCGCTTCACCGCCGATGACTTCAAGTTCGCCAACTGGGCCGGCCTCGATGCCGACACCGAGGAACTTCGCATCGACACCCTCGTTCGCATGTATGGGGCCGACGACGTGTGCGAAGACGGCATAGCCAACCCGTGCAAACCCCTTCCCAACGCGGCCGAAACATTGGAGCAGTGGGAAGAGTCGCTGATGGGCGGTCGTTGCGAAGGTCTTGCCGCACTTGCCCTTCGCTACTTCCTCGGTGTCGACTCCGTTGCCGCCACCGAACCTGGCGCAGCGAAGACCTTCGACCTCACCAAGGAACGCGCCGCCCTCGAAGACGACATCAACTACTGGTGGGCAACGCAGTACGCCCACGAGGTCCAGGAAGCAACGGAAAAGTCACGACGCATGGAACCCGTTGAACTGGTCGCGTCACTCGTCGAGGGTCTGAAGAAGCGCGACGGACAGACCATTGGCATCTACGGCGACGAACACGGCCATGCAGTCACGCCCTACGCAGTGACAAAGGCCGACGACACCTACCGAATCCACATCTACGACAACAACTTCCCCACCGAGCCGAAGTTCATCGAGGTCGACACGCAGTCGAACACCTGGAAGTACGACTGGGCCGGAATGAACCCCGACGGCACGTTCGAAACCTGGACCGGCGGCAAGGGCGACATCGAACTCACTCCGATGTCGTCGCGCACCGGCCCGTTCACAAGCCCGTTCCATGCCTCACAAAAAGGAACCAAGGGCCACGCAGTCATCACGTTGTCGGCAAAAACAAGCGGTGGTCCCGTTCCGAGCCTGATGATCACCACCGAGTCGGGCAAGGTCGTGGGAATCCACGATGGTGTCCGCAAGAACGAACTCGACGGTGCCAAGTTCGTCGTCGGCAAGGGCGGTCTCGGCATGTCGATGGTGCACGTGTACATGCCCGCCGGTGAAGAATTCGCGGTCCACGTGGTGTCCGCAACGGGCGAGACCCACGAAGACAAGGTTCGGGTCCGCCTTGCGGTGCACACCAACAACGGCACACACATGCACATCGAATCCGACCATTCCCTGACCGGCAAAGACCCCGAAGCACCCCACGCCGACAGCGTGCTGCGCATCACCGACGACCACGACGTTCACTTCACGCACACCGAACACGCCGACATCATCGTGGCGAACCAGCACGGAAGCCACTCGTTTACCGTTTCCGCAGGCCACCGCCTGCAGTCAAGCCACGCTCACTCGGGTTCGCAGGTCAGCGTCGCTGATGAATCAGGTGTCGAAACGCGTTCGCACGCACTCGACACGCCAACGGTTGCCGACTAGTTCAGTCGCAGCAACTGTCGCGCCAGCCGCACGACGTGCACTTGAAGTGCGCATGTTCGGGAATCAATCCGTTGCCGCACAGCGGGCATTCGGGAAACGTGCCGAACCGCGAACGACAAGTGTCGAAGTTCGTTGGGTCGAAACCTTTGGCCGGTGCCGCCGAGACCACGTTTCCTCTCGAATCCATTCGGACATTGTGGTCCGCCGAGGGTGTGCGAACGAGGATCTATGCCGCAGCGCGGGCCGACTGGCGCGGCGATGCCACCCACAGGGCGACAACCACCATCAACATCGCCAACACAAGGGCAAACGTCGATAACACGTGGTAGCCGACCGCCTTGCGAATGAATCCACTCGAGAATCCGGCCACTCCGCCGAAGAAACTCATCGACATGTCGGCGACACCCTGCACGGCCACTCGTGAGTCGTCGCGCACCGAATCGATCAGCAGGCTCGACCCACCGATCAGGCCAAAGCTCCACCCCACTCCCAACAGCCACAACGCAGGGAACAGCAACAGATAGTGGTCGCCCGACAAGGCCGAGAACGCCGTCGCAAGAACCAACAGCACCCCGCCCAAGCGAATCGATGCCTGACGTCCGTGCTTGTCGCTGTAGCGCCCCACCCACGGACTGAACGCATACATACCCGCGATGTGCAGCGAGATGATGTACGCATTCACCGTTTCGTGACCGTGGAACTTCAGATGCACCGGTGTCATCGTCATGACGGCAACCATCGTCATCTGCGAGACCACCATCGCGAACACTGCGACACGACCGTTCACCGTCTCGAAGGCCGCCGAATACGCCTCACGAATCTTCAATTGCGGAACCTGACCAACGGATTCACCGCGAAGTTCACGCGCCAGAAACAGCGGATCCGGCTTCAGACGCACCGCAACGTTGGCCAGCGACACGATGAAGAAAGCGGCAGAAAACACCCACGGCCCCGTGTACTTGTGCCATCCGAACAACTCTTCGCCCGCCCACTGCGCGGGCTGCACCAGAACCGGCCCCAGCACCGCGCCGAACGTGGAAGCAAACAGGATCCGACTCATTGCCGCTCCCCGCTTGTCGGGCGTCGCCAGATCCGTCGCTGCGTACCGCGACATCAGGTTCGATGCCTGGCCCGAGCCATAGATGAACAGACCGACGATGAAAACCGGCAACGATTTCGCCTCGGCCCCAAAGCCGGCAATCAAACCACCGACGATCGCCATCGCGTATCCGGCCCGCAGCCCATACCGCCGGCCCCTGCGGTTCATCACCCGCGCCAACACCTGCGACATGAACGCCGTTCCCGTCGTCACCGTCGCCGTGGCAATGCCTCCCCACGGCGTCGACTGGCCAAGAATCGTCTGCACCACGTACGCACCGACCGTCACCGCCGACGACAACGCGGCCGCCGCCGCCAACTGGCCCAGCACCAACACGCGCAGCGTGCGCCGCTGAACCTCGTCGACCGCCGGCGCCCCACTCACCTTCGGAAGTGTTCCACACCGGGCTCGTGGCGGTGCCGCCACCGCACACCCTTCGCCTATTTTTAAGCGAATGGAAGTTGTCGCGGTTGTTGCCCTTGTCGTTGCCCTTGGGGCGGTCAGTTTGTTGTTGGTCGGCCAGAGGCGGGCCCAGCAGTCGCCACCGCCGGTGGCGGTGGTACCACCCCCACCGGTTCTCGATGCGGCGGCGTTGCGGGCCGAGATGTCGGCGGAGTTGGCGCGGACGGTGACCGAAACGGTGAATGCATCGCTGGCAGGTGCCATGCATCAGATGAGCGAGCGTGCGCGTCTTGATCGCGAAGAGTCCATCAAGATGGCGGCCGAGAAGATTGCAGTGTCGGGTGGCGAACAGTTGGGCGCGCGCGCCGAAGTCATTGACACGACGTTGAAGACGTTTGTCGGGCAGATGGGCCAACGTCTCGACGCTTTGTCGACCGAACTGCAACAGCTGCGCCAAATCAACAACACGCAGTACGACAACGTGGGCAAGGCCGTCGAGGCATTGGCACGTCGCACCGACAACCTCAGCGAGATTTTGTCGAGTTCGCAAAAGCGCGGTCAATGGGGCGAGCGCGTGGTCGAAGACATGTTGCGCGCGGTGGGCTTCATCGAGGGTGTGAACTACTCGAAGCAAGACGTGAACACGGTTGGTGGCCGGCCTGACTACAAGTTCTTGATGCCGCCCGACCGCGTGCTGTTCATGGACGTGAAGTTCCCGCTCGACCGCTATGCCGACCACTTCAACGCCGACAACGATGCGCTTCGTCAACAGGCCAAGGTCGAATTCGTGAAGGCGGTGAAGGGGCACGTCGATGCGTTGGCACGTCGCGACTACACGCTGAATGCCAAGGAAGAAGCCCTCGACTACGTGTTGATGTTCCTTCCCAACGAAAGCATCAGCGGCTTCGTTCACGAGGCCGACCCAGGGATGATCGACTACGCGCTGGCGAAGAAGGTGGTGCTGTGTTCTCCGCTGGCGCTGTATTCGTTCTTGTCGGTGATTCGCCAGGCAACCGACAGCTTCCACACCGAACAAACAGCGGCGTCGATCATGCAGCAGATCGCCAAGTTCAACAAGGAATGGCAGAACTACGTGAAGGCCGTCGACGAGGTGAAGGACGTGTTCCAGAAGCTCACCGAGAAGGTCGAGAGCATCGGCACCGATGGCACCCGCTTCAAGAAGTTGAACGTGCCGATCAAAGCCATCGAAAAGATGCGTACAAAGCAGGGCATCATGGAACTGCCTGCGGGCGACGATGGCGAAGGGTTGCCTTTCGACGACGAGTAATCTCGTCGCGTGACATCGGTGCGTCGATCGACCATTTCGGTCGGGTTGATCTTCTTTGTCAACGGGATGGTGTTCTCGAACTGGGTGCCGCGAATCAGCGAGGTGCGCGATCGGTTGGGCGTCAGCAACTCGGGCCTTGGAATTTCACTGTTGGGCGGCGGCTTGGGCGGCTTTGTCGGTTCGCTGCTCGTTGCACGGATCGTGCGACACTTGGGCTCACGGACCGTCGTTCTGGCGTCGTCGATCGTGCTTGCGGGCGTTGTGCCGTTGATTGCGGTGGTGCCCAATTCGGTTGGGTTGTTGTTCGTTCTCACCGCGACGGGATTCGGCGACTTGCAGGCCGACGTCGCCGTGAATGCGCAAGGGGTGATGGTGCAGGCCCGTTTGGGGCGGCCGATCATGCAACGTTTGCACGGCATGTGGAGCCTGGGCACGGTGGTGGGCGGTGCGACGGGTTGGGTGATGTCGGCTCTCGACGTGAGTCTGGGATGGCACTTGCTCGGCGTCTCGTGCGTGATGTTGATCGGTATCGGTTGGTCGGTGCGCGGTCTGTTGCCCGAGGATGAAGGTCACGAGAGCGTTGCCTCGACTTCAGGGGGTGGCAGCGGGGCGCTGTCGATGACGGTTGCAATCGGCATGGCCGGACTCTCGGTTGCGATTATCGAAGCGGTGCCGAACGAGTGGAGCTCGGTCGTGCTGAACGACGTGTTCGATGCGGGACGTTGGAAGGCGGCGGGAACTGCCGTGTTCGCAACGTTCATGCTGCTCGGGCGCTTGAGCGGTGACCACGTCGTGATGCGCTTGGGTAGCCGCCGCACTTTTGAGACCGGTGTTCTCATGTGTCTCGGGTCGGCGATTCTGTTGGCGGTGGCACCCACAACGATCGTCGCGTTCCTTGCCTACGCATCATGGGGCTTGGGCGTGAGCGTTCTGTTTCCGCAGCTGTATGAGACGGCGGCAAAGCTGCCGGGTCTCAGCGCAGCGCGAGGTCTTGGTGCAATGACATTCGGTCAGCGCCTTGGTTTTCTCGTTGCCGCAGGGGCAGTAGGCGCCATCGCCGACCTGACGAACTTCCGCGTGACGCTGTTCGCGCTGACCGCAGTGGCAACGGTGGTCGTTCTTGTTGCGCGGCGCCGAACATCAACCCACGCGGTCTGAGGTTCAGTTCCCTGCGTTCCAGAAGTTGACGAGTTGCCGGGCTGCAGTGGCCGGATCTTCGATCATCCACCAGTGACCGCGGTCGGCCAGTTCGATCGTCGTGGCGCGCAGTAAGCGGGCAACGTCGTTCGCCATGTCGGGTGTGCCCGGATAGGTATCGGCGGTCGGAATGATGACCGCGCCGCGTGGCAGTTGAACCGTGGCGAGACGTGCGCCGCGGTCGCGCATCGCGGGCTGGGCGGCCGATCTGTAGAGGGCGAGGATGCACCGCCCCATCTCGACATCGATGTGTTTGGCCACCTCGGTAGCGATGGCTTGCGTCATGCCAAGGCTGACGAGAACCGTGGCAACGTCTTCCGTGGCCATGTGCGTGAGCAGGCCGACGGCTTCTTCACCAACACCGGGTGTTTGCCAGGCCTGTGCAGCGTCGTGCCACGCGTAGTCCGGGTGCAACAGTCCGCCGCAATCGGCTGCCCAACTGGCAAAGAGATCAGGACGCTGCGCGATCGCGCCATAAACGTGGCCTGCACCCCAGTCGTGGCCGACGATGTCGATTGGTCCATCAATGCGTTCGATTTCGCCGATCAGCCAGTTCGTGTAGTCGTGCTGTGTCGCCGACCAGTGCGAGGGTGTGGGTGCCCCGAAGCCGGGTGGCGACAGAAGGAGAATGTCGTTCACGCCGAGCTGGTCGAGTTCCCGTGCGAGTGGCTGCCAGATTGCCGATGTCTCCGGGTTTCCGTGAACGAACACCTTCACAGTCAGCTCATCTCCCGCCGGGCTTCACCGCAGCGAACTGAACCGTCGAGCTTCGACCCGAGTGAAACTGACCCTCGACGATCTGGCGGTCGACTTCACGGTGGACTTCCCACGACCAGCCTGCAAAGTCGGATTCAAGTTCCTTCAATTCAACGGTGATGTCGTCGCTTTGTGGGCCGCCGACACCGCGACCGATATTGGCTGCGTTGTACGACTCGAGCACGAACCGGCCACCAGGGCGCAGTGCGACCTTCACATTCGCATGCACCCGATGGCGAAGCTCGAACGGCTCATGACAGAAAATCGACACGATGTTGTCCCACTTCTCGTCGCCCATGTCGAACGTTTCAAGGTCACCCACTCGCGCGTCGATGACGACACCTCGCTGCCCGGCCAACTCTTTGGCCTTCGCAACACCCACCGCGCTCAGATCAACCGTGACGATTCGGTGGCCTTGCTGCGCCATCCACACGCCGTTGCGACCCTCGCCGTCGCCCAACATCAACGTGTTGCCTTTTTTCAGCATCGGTTCGACGTCAACGAGAAAGTCGTTCGGTTGTTCTCCGAATGCAAAACCCTCGACGCCGTACCGCTCGTCCCAGAATTGACTACCCGACGTGTCAAGCGACATGGACCGAAGGTTATTTGTCCACGAAGAACTCGCGCAGGCCCGACGCCATGTGCGCACGAATGGCCCGCCCCGATGGCAACATGTCGACCATCGTGATCGAAGTATGTATGTGACCACGGGCCTGGATTCGCTTCACCTTCACACCGGCTTCACCGAGGGCCCTCGCGTACGCATTGCCTTCGTCGCGCAAGGGGTCGAACTGGCCGGTCACGATCATTGCGGGCGGCAGGTTCGCGAGACTCTCTGCAAGCAGCGGGGACGCCTTCACGTGCTTGCGGTCTTCGGCACTGGCGTAGTGGTTCCAGAACCACTCCATCACGTTCTTCGTCAGCACGTAGCCCTCGCCGTTCTCGGTGTACGACGCTGACTGACGCGACCCATCGGTGACGGGGGTGAGCAACAACTGGCCGCGAAGTGCAGGACCACCGTTGTCGCGCGCCATCTGCGCAACGACAGCGGCGAGGTTGCCACCGGCACTCCAACCCGCAACGGCAATGCGGTCGGCCCTGCCACCAAGCTTCTCTGCATTGTCGGCAACCCACCTGAGGGCCTCCCACGCATCGTCGACTGCCGCGGGGAACCGTGCCTCGGGCGCGTGGCG
>JBJTYJ010000252.1:0-4640 GCA_046082705.1 Actinomycetota bacterium
GTGCTCTTTCCGCAGCCGTTCAAGCCGACGACACCGATGCGGTCCCCGGTTGACACAGTGATCGACAGGTCGCGGAAGAGGGGACGGTTCGGTCGCGATACGGCAAGGCCCTGCGCGTCGATCACGATCACGTTCGACTCATGTTCCGGTCGTCAGCGGTTTGGCAAGACGCACGCTCGCCAACTTTGCGGGTTCGGCGAGGCCCTTCATCGCGACGTCGAAGTCGGGGAGTGCGAACACGCCTCCTTCGTCGGTGATCATGATGTAGCGATCGAATTGCGCGAGGAACGTACGGTCGTGGCTGACTGCGATGACGGTTCCCTCGAAGCCGTCGAGTGCGCGTTCCAGAGCCTCGGACGAGTCGATGTCGAGGTTGTCGGTTGGTTCGTCGAGCAACAGCACGTTGTGTCCGTCGAGTTCGAGGGAAAGAATCTCGAGGCGGGCCTTTTGTCCGCCCGACAACGTTTGAAACTCTTGACGTGCCTGGTTGCGCAGTCCGTAGCGGGCGAGCGCGCGCATCGACTTTTCCTCGTCGGTCAACTTGTCGCGCACGATCTCGATGCACGTGCGTCCGGCGAATTCGGGTCGGTCGTTGATCTGTGTGAACATGCCAACCGACGTACGCGGTCCGAACGTGATCGTGCCCGCCAGTGATTCGGTTTCGCCGTGCAGTGCATTGAGAAGGTGTGTCTTGCCGGTGCCGTTGGGGCCGATCAAACCCACACGCTCGCCGAAGTGCACCTCTTCCGAGAAGGGCGAGAAAAGATCGCCGACGGCGACGTCTTCGAACTTCACCACACGCCGCGCGGAGTCACTACCACGGAAGCGGACGTGGATCTGCTGGTCGGGAACCGGTGGCGGGGGAGGGCCGGCTGCGACGAACTTCTCCCACCGTGTTTCGGCGGCGTTCGCTTTGGTTGCGTTCTTGAAGTTTTGTGCGGCGCGCGTCTTCATGATCTTCATGTGGTGGAACAAACGGCGTTCTTCCGTCTCCCAACGCTTGAGATCGTCACCCAGTTGTTCTTGGCGCTTCGCGCGCGCCTCGGGAAAAGTGGCGTACGAGCCGCCGTGGACCCAGCAACCGGCACCTTCGATGACGATGATCTTGGTTGCGACGCGTTCGAGAAGCGCGCGGTCGTGGCTGACCATGAGGATCGTCGACTTGCACGCACGAATCTGGTCTTCCAGCCATGCGCGCGCCGGAATATCGAGGTAGTTGTCGGGCTCGTCGAGCAGCAGAACGTCGGCGCCCGAAGTGAGCAGCAGGTCGAGCACGAGGCGTTTGCGTTCGCCGCCCGAGAGTTCCGAAACCTTGCGTCGCGTGAAGTCGTCGACCGGTGTCTTCACGCTGCGTTGCGCGGCGGCGGCCCACTGCGCTTCGAGTTCGTACCCACCGAGGTCGCCCCATACGCCGAGTGCTTCGGCGTATCCCATGCCGTCGTCGGTGCCGTCGGCAAGTGCGGCCTCTGCGGCAATCAGCGCGCGACCCGCATCACGCAGAACCTTCGGTGCGACCTCGACGAGCATCTCGCGCAGCGAATCGTCGGGACGCGACATCCCGACGTCCTGTGTCATGGAGAGCATGTTCCCGCCGACGGTGAACTCGCCCTCGTCGGCCTCGTACACACCGGAGAGAATCTTGAGGATGGTGCTCTTACCCGCTCCGTTGGCGCCGACGATCGCCGTGTGCTCGCCCGGTGATATACCGAAGTTGACGTCGAAGAAGATCTGGTCGGCTCCGGGTGGCGCGTAAGCGAGATCCGACACGACGATGCTGCTCATTGACGACAGTGTGGCGACTCGGGGAACGCTCTCCACCGTCGACTGTTACCCTCGCCCCATGGCGACCGTTGACCTGTCCGAGACCGACTTCGAATCAACCGTGACGGGCGACGGCATCACGCTCGTCGACTTCTGGGCCGAATGGTGCGGGCCCTGCAAGATGTTTGCGCCCGTGTTCGAAAAGGCCTCGCTCGCGCACACCGACATCACGTTCGCAAAGGTCGACACCGAGGCAGAGCAAGGCATCGCCGGCGCGCTGCAAATTCAGTCGATTCCCACGATCATTGCGTTCCGCGACGGCGTTTTGGTTTTCCGTCAGGCCGGTGCCTTGCCCGAGCACATGCTCGAGCAATTGATCGGCGCGGTGCGCGAACTCGACATGGACGAAGTGCGCCGCGAAATCGCCGAACAGGAAAACTGACGCGCTCAGCGCCGCAGGCGCAGGTGCGATGCCAACACGGTCAGCGTCGCAACGACGACGAGACCAATGATCACCCACAGCGTGGTGTCCTCGTCGCCACCCGTTTCGTTCCGTACGGCCGTCGTGATCGTCGTCGACGAAGGTTGTGTCGTTGACGACGACGACGTCGAGGTGCTGGGGGCGGTCACACGGAGCGTTTTCTCAACCGCAACCTTCGCGCCCACGATGCGCAGTTCCAGTCCGTCGTCGCCGGGTCCAACTGGTACCCATGTGACTCCCGAATCGCGCAGTGCGACCCAATCGCCCAGATTCAACCGGGCGATCACGACACCACCCTCGGCTTCGTTCGCAGCGAGGAAGGCCGTGACACTTTCCGGTTCGACGGCGACTTCGACTGCTCGCGGGTCGACGACCACCGATGAGTTCTCGTCGAGGGCAACGACCTGAAGTGGTGTCGACGGGTCCGTTGTCGTTGGCGAGGGTTGGGTCGTCGTGGTGTCGCCCGTGGGTGAGACGCGATAAGTGACGACGCCGTGGCGTTTGTCGAGCGTGCCGCAATAGGCGAGGTATTCGATGGCGCCCGCTCCCGCACGCGTTGGAATCACCGCCGCACTGGCTGTGCCCTCCGCATCGACGATCACATCGGTGATGACCCAGCGACCTGATGCGTCCTGCGAGTTGACGAGGAATGTCGTGTTGGCACTGAGTCCGTCGCACGGTGTGCCAACGTCGGCAACCGTGAACTCGCGGTCGACCTTCGGTGTGCCCGTGATGGTGAGGTCGACTTCAACGACGCCGCCGGCTGCGAGACCCTTTGCGCTTCCGCCGACGATTGTCGTCGACGTGGCGGGTGACGATGATTCGATGGCCCTCGACTCTCCGCACACGATGAATGAACGTGATGCTACGTACGACCGGTACGCAGCTTCGACGTCGATGAGACCCTTGAATGCGGCTGCACTGAGCAGGTCGCCGGCCGCGCCGAGCACCTTTCCGAGGTACGTACCGACGCGAAGCAACTGGTCGCGTGCCGCCAAGGCTTCGGCTTTCGACGGCAGGCACTCGGCCGGTGCATCGCGCCAGGCCTGTAATGCGCGCTGAGCCGTTGCGACCAGATCATCGGCGCGCACGACGTCGCCGATCTGCGCGAGAGGAATCGTTCCCGATGCCGGCAGCATCGAAGCAAGCGTTGTGGCCGGGGCGGTCGTCGTCGCGGGGGGCTCGCTGGTGGTTGTCGGGTTCGCCTCACCCGACGAACCACATGCGGCGAGCATCGCAATGGCGACCATCGCCGCCAGCTGCGTCGCCCTCCGCCTGCGAGCCGTCATCGCAGTTGACAGTACTGCCAGCGCACTTTGAAGTGCGGTTCAGTCACTGACGGGACATGTGTCGGAGACTCCATTAGGGTGAAAAACGGTTCAGACAAAAGGGGCAGGCAGGGTCATGGAATCGTCGAAGAACCGCGGTGTGCGCGGAAAGTTTCTCGCCTCGTTGATGGTGGGTGCGCTCCTCACAATGGCGGCTTGCGGTGGGTCCGAGTCTTCCGATGGCGAGCGCGATCGCAACGTCTCGGGCGGCGCTGCGGCTTCGCAATCCGCACATCCGGCGCCGTACCACGTTGTGGTCTATCGAATTGACTCGCGTCAGGAGTGGCTACCCAAGCCGTGGGCCACCTGGCGCGAGCAGTGGGGCGTCGTTTGCGGTGGAGTCATCCTGAGTTCGCGCTGGATCGCCACGACGGCGAACTGCGTGTCGACCTACGGCGCGCCGTGGGACACCGAGCGATTCCGAATCGGTGTCGGCATGGTCGACCCGTGGCAGCCGATCACATACGAGAACGAACCCAAGCACATGTTCGGTATCGAAAAGGCGCTGACCGGCGGCTCGTGGGAGAACTGGGCCCTCTTGAAAACCGACAGGGCGATCGACTTCTCGCAGTTCACGACGGTTCGCCCGATCGACTTGCCCTTCGGCCTCGATGACTCGTGGCCGGCGAAGGGAACGACCGGCCAGATATCGGGATACGGAGCGCGCAGCGCGGGCGTCAACAGCGTCGGCACGCTGCGCACCGCACTCGTCGAGGTGTTGTCCGACGTCGGCGACACTTCGTGCGGCACATGGAACTCCTACGTCATTGAGTCGCGCATCTGTCTCGGCAAGGCAGCCGGACCACAGGGCGGACTCGCCTGCAACCAGGACTGGGGTGGCCCCGTGGTGGTCAATGTCGACAACCGTCCGGTGCTCGCGGGAATCATCTCCGAGGTCGACCGCCTGGGTAGCTGTTCCAGCGAAGGTGCCACATTGGCCATTCGTGCCCGTTCACTCGCGCGATGGGCTGCTGGCGGTGCGATCAGAGACTTCGTTGCCACGCCCGACGATCAGTCGGTGTCACTGACCTGGGCCCAACCGTATGCATCATGGTTCCCCTATGCCGCCG
>JBJTYJ010000253.1:0-3888 GCA_046082705.1 Actinomycetota bacterium
GGCAAGGGCGGCGCCGAGGCAGTAGTGGATGCCGGAGCCGAAGGTCAGCTGCGGCTGGCCGCTCTCACGGTTCGTCGGGTTGAAAAGGTTCGGGTCGGAAAAGATCGATGCATCACGATTCGCCGAGGCGAGGCCGGGGAAGACGATCGTGCCGGCGGGGAACAGAACGTCGCGATATTCGATGTCGCACGACGCGACGCGGCCGGTTGCGCGCACGGCACCGTTCAGGCGCATGGTTTCTTCGACGAACCGTGGCGCGGTTGCCGGGTCATCGGCAAGCAAGCGCCACTTGTCGGGATGGTCGATCAACATGTCGACCGCGAGGCCGAGTTGGTTTCGCGTGGTGTCGGTGCCGCCCACGATGACAGCCTCGACCATCATCACCAACTCCTCGGTCGTCAGTCTGTCGCCGGCTTCTTCCATCGCGATGAGGTCGGTGAGCAGGTCGTCGCGTGGTTTGCTGCGACGGTCTGCGATGAGGCCGCGTGTGTATGCGTCGAGGTCGTCCTGGGCGGCCATGATCGCCGGCATGTCGACCTTGAAGTTGTTGTCGAACACGCGCAGCACGTCGGTTGCCCAACGGCTGAACAGTTCCCAGTCGGCTTTCGGCGCACCGAGCAACTCGCAGATGATCGGAATCGGATAGGGCTCACAGATGTCGGTGGCGATGTCGGCGGTACCGGACGATGCGACACGGTCGACGAGACCGTTGACCACTTCGCGCATCGCCGGTCGCAACGTGTCGGCACGTCGTGGCGAGAAAGCCGGCGCAACCAACCGGCGCAGGCGCACGTGCGTCTCACCCTCGGCGGAGAGGATCGACTCGCGGCGACGCATCTTGAACTCGGGTGTCGCCTCGGCGGACATTTCGATGACGAGTGGAACCGCACTGTGCCAGCGCTTGTCACGCAACACGGCAACCACGTCGTCGTAGCGCAGGATCGAATAGCCGATCTCGCCGCGCGCCAGCCACGACTGCTCCGCGGCGCGCATCGTTGCCGCGAGACGTTCGTTGCGGTCATCGCCGAAGCCGACGAACGGCAGATCGAGTTCGCTGACGGGGGTCGACATGCCGCTACTTCACCGCGTCGGCGGGCGCCACGTACGGCAATCCCAATGCCTCGGCGACCGGTTGGTTCGTGACGGCACCACCCGCGACGTTCAGGCCAAAGGCAAGCGATTCATCGGTGCTTACCGCGTCGCGAGGGCCCTTTTGTGCAACCGCAATGATGTGGGGGAGGGTCGCGTTGGTGAGTGCATAGGTGCTGGTGTGGGGCACTGCACCCGGCATGTTGCCCACTGCGTAGTGGACGACGTCGTGCAAGACGTACGTCGGGTTCGAGTGGGTGGTTTCCCTCGTCGTTTCGATGCAACCGCCCTGGTCGACCGCCACGTCGACGATCACGGCGCCGGGTTTCATCGTCTCCACCATGGCCTCGGAGACGACGACCGGCGCGCGACCGCCGGCCACCAACACTGCTCCGATGACGAGATCGGCCTCGGCAACGGATCGTTCGATCGCTCCGCGGTTCGAGGCAAGCGTCATGATGCGGCCCTTGTGGATCTGGTCGACGTAACGCAGGCGGTCGATGTTCTTGTCGAGAAGAATCACCTCGGCTTCCATGCCCGCCGCGATCCACGCCGCGTTCCAACCGACGTTGCCGGCGCCGAGAACGACGACACGAGCGGGTCGCACTCCCGGTGCGCCCCCCATCAGTACTCCACGACCGCCGTGAGTGCGCTCGAGGAAGTGCGCACCCATCTGGGGGGCGAGTCGACCTGCGACCTCGCTCATCGGAGCGAGCAAAGGAAGCTGACGATCCTTCGTCTGGACGGTTTCGTAGGCGAACGCGGTGACCCCTGATGCGACGAGGGCCCTGGCGACTTCCGGGTACGCCGCGAGGTGAAGATAGGTGAACAGCACGAGGTCGCGGCGCATGAAGCCGAACTCCTCGGCCTTTGGTTCCTTCACCTTCACGACCATGTCGCACGCCCATGCATCGGCTGCCGTGGGCACGATGTCGGCACCCGCGGCCACGTAGTCGGCATCGGTGATCGATGCCCCCGCGCCGGCGTTCGTTTCCACGTACACATTGATGCCGAGACGTTCGAGTTCGCGCACGCCGTCGGGGGTGAGTGCGACGCGTCCCTCGGACTCTTTGATTTCGCGAGGGACTCCGACGGTTTTGATCGTCTGCGCCATGACCTATTTATACACACGAATTGCTGTGGCAGGATGACGACATGCAGTCCTTCAGGAACTTCATCAATGGTCAATTTGTCGATGCAAAGAACGGCGAGACGACCGACGTCGTCAATCCCGCCACGGGTAAGGCTTACGCAACGGCCGCCCTCTCGCGTGAGGCCGATGTCGATGCGGCCATGACGGCAGCCGAGGCCGGTTTCGAGGTGTGGCGCGACTCGACGCCCTCCGAGCGCTCGCTTGCATTGTTCCGCATTGCCGACGCGATCGAGGCCCGCGCGGGCGACCTGGTCGCCGCCGAGGTCGAGAACACGGGCAAGCCCGTCAGCCTGACCACGAGCGAGGAGATTCCTCCGATGGTCGACCAGATTCGCTTCTTCGCCGGCGCGGCCCGTCACCTCGAGGGCAAGAGCACCGGTGAGTACATGCGCAACATGACGTCGATGATTCGCCGCGAACCCATCGGCGTGTGCGCACAGGTTGCGCCGTGGAACTACCCGATGATGATGGCGGTGTGGAAGTTTGCCCCCGCAATTGCGGCGGGCAACAGCATCGTATTGAAACCTTCCGACACCACGCCCGCAACGACGACGATCCTCGCCGAGATCGCGGCCGAATTCCTGCCTGCCGGCGTGTTCAACGTCATTTGCGGCGACCGTGACACTGGGCGCGCGATGGTGTCGCACCGCACACCCAGTCTCGTGTCGGTGACGGGCAGCGTTCGCGCAGGCATGGAGGTCGCGCAGGCCGCCGCAGCGAGCCTGAAGCGTGTGCACTTGGAACTCGGTGGTAAGGCCCCCGTCGTCGTGTTCGACGATGCCGACATCGAGGCCGCAGCGGCGGGCATCGCCACCGCGGGACTGTTCAATGCGGGGCAGGACTGCACCGCGGCGACGCGCGTCCTTGCCTCGCCGCGCGTGTATTCCGATTTCGTTGCCGCCCTCACCGAGGCGGTTGCCGCATCGAAGACCGGACAGCCCAACGACGACGACGTTCTCTACGGCCCGCTCAACAACGTCAACCAACTGGCTCGCGTCGCGGGATTCGTCGAGCGCGCACCGTCGCATGCGCGCGTCACCACGGGTGGCAACAAGGTGTCGGGTGACGGCTACTTCTACTCACCGACCGTCGTTGCCGACCTGAAGCAGAACGACGAGATGATTCAGAACGAGATCTTCGGGCCGGTGTTGACCGTGCAGCAGTTCAGCGACGAGGACGAAGCCGTGCGCTGGGCGAACGGCGTCGAGTACGGCCTTGCCTCATCGGTTTGGACGAAGGACTTCGGGCGTGCGATGCGGATGGCAAAGCGACTCGACTTTGGCTGCGTCTGGATCAACACCCACATTCCGGTCGTGGCCGAAATGCCCCACGGTGGATTCAAGAAGTCGGGCTACGGCAAGGATCTTTCGGCCTACTCTCTCGAGGACTACACGCGCATCAAGCACGTGATGGCAAACCTCGACAGCTGACAGCGCGGCGTTCAGTGAACGCCGTATGTATACGTCTGCTTGGCAATATCGAGGTAGACGAACGTCTCGGTGGTGACGACACCGTGAACGGCGCGTATCGCATTCGTGACGGCAAGAAGCTCCGATTCGTCGCGCACCACGACTTCGGCAAGAAAGTCGTACTTGCCCGCGGTGACCACGAGGTACTCGATCGTCTCGATCGCGCGCAGCGTGTCG
>JBJTYJ010000254.1:0-5739 GCA_046082705.1 Actinomycetota bacterium
CTGTCACAGACCGAGAACGTGGCCTTTGCGGTGCCGAGCCCACTCGGCGAGAACGCACAAGTGAACGGCGAACCCGTCGCACTCGCAATCGTCTACCCGAAGAGCGCGCCACAGGAAGAGGCCACGACGCAACTCGTGCACACACTGCGTGACAACGTCATTCCGGCGACGGGTGTCGTCGCAAAGGTGGGTGGATTCACCGCGGCGAGCATCGACTTCGCCGACTACCTCGGCGGTCGCCTGCCGTGGTTGATCGGCGCAGTCCTCATTCTTTCGTTCATCCTCTTGATGGCCGTCTTCCGCAGCCTGCTCGTGCCGCTGAAGGCTGTCGTCATGAACCTGCTGTCGATCGGCGCGGCCTATGGCCTCATCGTCGCCATCTTCCAATGGGGCTGGGGCAAAGATCTGATCGGCGTCGGCAAGGCCGGCCCCATCGAGTCGTGGGCTCCGATGATGCTCTTCGCCATCGTCTTCGGCCTCTCGATGGACTACGAGGTCTTCCTTCTTTCGCGTATCAAAGAGGAATACGACCGCACGAAGGACAACGCCCGCGCCGTCGCCGACGGCCTTGCGGCCACCGCGCGCGTCATTACCGCAGCCGCGCTCATCATGGTGTGCGTCTTCTCGGCTTTCGTCCTCGGCGACGACCGCCAACTGAAACTGTTCGGCCTCGGCATGGCATTTGCGGTGTTCATCGACGCCACGATCGTCCGCATGGTTCTCGTCCCCGCAACGATGGAACTGCTGGGCGACCGCAACTGGTGGATTCCCAAGTGGCTCGACCGTGCACTTCCCAAGATCGACGTCGAGGGACACCACCTCACCGTCGCCGAGATCACCGACTCCGAACCCGTGTCCACTCGGGCCAACTGACCGAAAGCCAAGCGCAACAAGCGTTCGAGCGACCGTGCTTGACAATCCCGCGCCGTTTGGCGTAGCCCATAACGCGTCATGAGCAAACCCCTCGTCATCGTCGAGTCACCCGCAAAGGCGAAGACCATCTCGCAATTTCTCGGCAGCGAGTTCATCGTCCGCGCTTCCGTTGGCCACATCGCCGACCTCCCCAGCAAGGGACTCGCCGTCGATGTCGACAACGATTTCAAGGCCGCATATGAGCTCACCGAACGCGGCCGTCAGATCATCAAGGAATTGAAGGCCGACCTGAAGAACGCCAGCGTCGTCTATCTCGCGACCGACGAAGACCGCGAGGGTGAGGCCATTTCGGCCCACCTGCGCGAGTACCTGAACCCC
Source organism: Actinomycetota bacterium (assembly GCA_046082705.1). GTDB lineage: Bacteria > Actinomycetota > Acidimicrobiia > Acidimicrobiales > Ilumatobacteraceae > F1-20-MAGs119. Next base: position 1,252 of record JBJTYJ010000254.1, read on the forward strand.
AAGGTCGACGTGCACCGCATGGTGTTCCACGAAATCACGAAGTCGGCGATCGCCGAGGCCGTTGCCAATCCGCGCACGATCGACACCCAGTTGGTCGATGCCGCCGAAGCGCGTCGCGTGCTCGACCGCTTGTACGGCTATGAGGTCTCTCCCGTTCTGTGGCGTCGCGTCAACCGGGGTCTCTCGGCGGGCCGCGTGCAAAGCCCCGCCTTGCGCCTCATTGTCGAGCGCGAGCGCGAACGCATTGCCTTCCGTTCAGCTGCGTACTTCGACATCGATGCGAAGACCACGACGACACCGTCGTTCTCGGCGCGCCTCACCTCACTCGACGGCAAGCGCGTCGCCACCGGCAAGGATTTCGACCAACAGGGCAACCCTGCCGCCAGCGTCGTCGTCGTCACCGAAGCCCGCGCCAACGAACTCGTCACCGCGCTCACGGGCAAGTCGCTCTCCGTCGCCAGCGTCGAGGACAAGCCCTATCGCTCGTCACCCAAAGCGCCGTTCATGACGAGCACCCTGCAACAAGAGGCCGGGCGCAAGCTTCGTTTGTCGGGACGTCAGGTGATGAGCATCGCCCAGAGCCTGTACGAAAACGGCTTCATCACCTACATGCGAACCGACTCCGTCGTCCTCGCCGCCGAAGCCATGGGTGAGGTGCGCGACACGATCCGCAAGGTCTACGGCAACGACATGCTCTCTCCGCAGCCACGCATGTTCTCCTCGAAGGTGAAGAACGCGCAGGAAGCGCACGAGGCCATCCGGCCGACGTTGCCGCTTCGCGCACCCGAGCAGGTCGAAGCCCAACTGAAGTCGAAGCAGGAAGTTGCGCTCTATCGCCTCATCTGGCAACGCACCCTCGCATCACAGATGGCCGACGCCACCGGCGTGACCGTCAGCGTGAAACTCACGGCCGCCGCTGGGCCAACGGCCTGCGAGTTCTCCGCAAGCGGCACCACCATCACGAAGAAGGGCTACCGCCAGGCCTACGAAGATCTGCCCGAAGACGACTCCGACGACGATGCAGAGACATCTACCGATTCCGTGCTTCTCCCGCCGCTCACGAAGGGCGACACCGTTCTCGTTGGCGAATGGGTGAACAACCCCCACGCCACCACTCCCCCTGCGCGTTACACCGAGGCCAGCCTCGTGAAGCGCCTCGAAGAAGAAGGCATCGGTCGGCCCTCCACCTGGGCATCGATCATCTCGACGATGGTCGACCGCGGTGACTACGTGCGCAAGAAAGGCACCGCTCTCGTTCCCACGTGGACGGCGTTCTCGGTCATCCGTCTCCTCGAGAATCACTTCACGACGCTCATCGACTACAAGTTCACCGCATCCGTCGAAGAAGACCTCGACGCGATCGCCCGTGGCGAGCGCGAGAAGAACGATTGGCTGCACCAGTTCTATTTCGGCAATCCCGCCGACCTCGACCGTGACCCCGGTCTGAAGAAGATCGTCGCCGACAACCTCGACGAAATCGACGCAGCCGAAATCAACACCTTCCCTCTCGGCAAGCACCCCGACTCGGGCGATGACGTCGTCGTGAAGCCCGGCAAGTACGGCCCCTACGTGCGCTGCGGCGAGAACACCGCGGGCGTGCCCGAAACCCTCACCCCCGAAGACCTCACCCTCGACGTTGCGGTGCAGTTGCTCGCCGCTCCGAAGGGCGACGAACCGATCGGCCAAAAGGACGGTCTCCCCGTGTTCGCCAAGTCCGGTCGTTACGGCGCCTACGTGCAGTGGGGTACGCCCGAGAATCCACCGCCCGGCATGGACAAGCCGAAGATGGTTTCGTTGTTTGCCACCATGAACATCGACCGTTTTTCGATGAAAGATGCGGAAGACCTGTTGTCGCTGCCCCGCACGCTCGGCCACGACCCCGCCGACGGCGAACCGATCACCGCACAGAACGGTCGCTTTGGTCCCTACGTCTCGAAGGGCAAGGACAGCCGCACGATCAGCAGCGAAGAGCAGTTGCTCACCATCTCTCTCGACGAGGCGCTTGTCCTCCTTGCCCAGCCCCGCACGTTCGGCCGTGGTCGCGCCGCACCCAAGCCACCGCTCAAGGAATTCGGCAACGACCCCGTGAGCGGCAAGCCCGTCGTCGCCAAGGAAGGCAAGTTCGGCGAATACGTCACCGACGGAGAAACGAACGCGGGTCTGAAGCGCGGCGACATCCTCGTCGACATGACCCCCGAACGCGCCTACGAACTGCTGCAACTGCGCCGCGAGTACATCGCCGAGAACGGTGGCGCCCCGAAGAAGCGTGGCGCCCGCGCCGCGGCACCGAAAAAGGCGCCGGTGAAGAAAGCCGCAGTCAAGAAAGCCGCGGCGAAGAAGGCCCCGGCAAAAAAGGCAGCCGCCAAGAAGACGACAACCAAAAAGACGGCAACACGGCAGAAAGCCGACAAGACTGACGACTGATGGCCCGCGGCAAATACATCGCTTTCGAAGGACTCGAGGGCTGCGGAAAGAGCACGCACGTCAAGCGACTCGCCGAAACTCTCGGTGCGGTTGCAACGCGTGAGCCAGGCGGTACGCGCATCGGTGCGATGCTGCGCGCGATTCTCGCCGACCCTGACAACACCGACATCGACCCGCGCACCGAACTTCTTCTCATGACCGCCGATCGCGCGCAACTGATGAGCGAAGTCATCGAACCTGCACTGAGCACTGGCCAGCACGTCGTCAGCGATCGCAGCGTCTATTCAACGCTCGCCTATCAGGGCTACGGACGTGGTCTTGGCATCAACACCATCCGTAGCATCAACGAGTGGGCCCTCAATCAAACGCTTCCCGACATCGTCGTCTGGATACAGATTCGCCGCGACGAAGCCGAACGCCGACTCGCCAAACGCAACCTCGACCGCTTCGAACGCGAGGGCGCAGACTTCTTCGCACGCATCGCCGACGGATTCGCCGAAATGGCCGCCGCCGACCCACAACGCTGGATCATCATCGACGGCACGCTTCCAAAAGACGACGTGCAAGCCGCCATCCACGCGGCCGTTTCACCGCGCCTCTCCTGACCTTTGTGTCACACCCTTTCGGTACATTCAGGTCGAAAGGAGGCGGCAATAGAAAACCGCAGCGATGATCTCCAACGGGAGATGTCAATCGCAGTCCTCGACTGGTTCCTCCTCGAGGGCGGCGACCCGCAGTATGAAATTGACCCCGACGAAGAGGTGGCTCTCGGGCCCGATCTCTACGAGGTCCGAATGCCCGAGTTCGACATCTTCGTCGGGCCGCCGACGGAATGCGGTGACTGGGCGATCGAAGTTGCGGTTCAGGTACGGCCCGCCATCGCGCTCGAAGTCGACACGGTTCTCGAACTCCTCAAAGTCCCCGGTGCACGACTGAGCGATCGATTGCAGATCGACGTCTACGCCACCGAAGACTTCGGTTCGGTGTCCACCGTCTGGCTGGCCACTCGCCTCACACGCGACGAAGTCGAGTCACCCGAGATCGACGAACGTCTCGGGAATCTGCTCACTGAGGCACGCACACTGCAAAACCACCTGATGTATTGATCCGGCACCCCGTCGACTCGGGGATGTCTCACGATCTGCGAGACTCGTCGCCTGGAGGTAGTCATGTCGAAAAAGTTCCTGGTTGGAATCGTGCCGTTCATGTTCGTTGCAATGTCAGCATGCGGTGGTGGTTCTGGCGATGGTGAAAGTGCGGGCGGACTCAAGGAAGCTGTCGCACAAGCTCTCGTTGCCAGTCCCGACTCAAGCGATCTTCCCTTCGCGGTCGACGATGAACTCGCCGGCTGCATCGCCTCTGCGGTCCTCGACGATCCGGCGATGAACGAGAAACTCCAGGCTGCATTCGACGACGGCAAGTCTGGCGAAGACCTTCTCTCCTCGACCGGCGACCTCGGAAGCGAAGCGGACATGATCCGACCGATGTTCTCGTGCTTTGGTTCGGCCCAAATCGTGGAATTCCTCGCGGACGAAGTCGAAGACCAGAGCACTGTGAGCGATAAGAAGAAGCAATGCCTCGCGGACGAATTCGATGCCATGGGCGAGGACATGCTCCTCGATGGCTTCATCGCATTCAGCTCCGGTGACACCTCCAACGAAGGTGCCACGAAGATCACCGCGGCAACGATCTCCTGCTTCGGTCTCGAATCATTCGGCTGACCCGCAGCGTTGGGCAGGCGACGTGCATCCGCTTAGCATCACCCCTAACGTGGGGGGGGCGTGGGTTCTACAAAGGGTTTCCGGAAGATGGGCTGCGCCGCTTTCGTGGCGACGCTGGTCCTCGTGTCGTGCGGCGGATCCGATAGTTCGACTGACTCGACGCGCACGAAGAACTCGGCGCTTGTCGCCGCGACGGCTTCAAGCGTGCTCACGCCGCCAATCACTTTCCCGCCAACGCTCGCCCCGCGAACGAAGGATCAGGCCCAGGCGACTCAACAGGGCCTTAGTGAATCGACCCCAACCACGGTCGTGAATCAATCCCAAACCACAATTCCGCTGATCA
>JBJTYJ010000255.1:0-2465 GCA_046082705.1 Actinomycetota bacterium
ACCCAACCCGTACTTAGCGCCGAACAACTCCGCATAACTCGCTCCGAGGAGCGCCCATACCGACGCGAGCCGGATCGCGCCAAAAACTGATGTCAGAACCGATGGCAGGGTGACCTTCAGGAAGCGATGGCGGTCGGAGCCTCCCATGGTGACCATCACCATGTCGAGGTCGGGGTCAACCATGTCAGCCGCAGCTCGCGTGGGAATCATCACGATGAAAAAAACGATGCTTGCGGCAAGAAGAATCTTGCCGGTTTGAGCGATTCCGAACCACAAAATGAAGATCGGCGCGAGGGCCGTACGCGGCACGGCGTTGAAGAACGTGAACAGGGGCGACGTGATCTTCCACAGGAACTTGTAACGGGCGACGACAAGTCCGGCAAACAGACCCGTCGAAGAACCGATGATCCATCCCCAGAACGCCTCGGACAGCGTCACGCGAATATCGCGCCACACTTCACCGTTGTCCCAATTGTTGACGAACCAATTCCATGTTCCACTCGGCGAGCCGATGAATGCTGGATTGATCCATGCCTGCTCGTAGGTCTGCCACCACAACACGATAAAGGCCAGCACCACAAGGATCTTTCCGACTTGTGCAACCGGGTCGATTGACTTGTAGATCTGCTGGGCCCTGGTTGGCGGCTTCCACTCGGCGATGATCTTCTCGCCGGGTGTCATGGCGCGGGACGGGTCAGATGAGTTCATCGCGAAGCTCCTTCCAAATCTTGGCCTCGAACTCCTGGAATCGGGGATTGTCAATCAGTTCGTCGACCCTTCGGGGGCGCGGAATATCAATATCAATGTCGTACTTGATGCGGCCCGGCCGCGCCGTCATGACCACGACTCGATCTGCGAGCAAGACTGCTTCGGCGAGATCGTGCGTGACCAGAATGACAGTCGATCCCGAATTCTCCCACAGCGCGAGAAATTCGTTTTGAACCGTGATGCGAGTCTGGGCGTCGAGTGCACTGAACGGTTCGTCAAGTAGCCAAAGTTGAGGGTTGATCGCCAGCGTTCGTGCAATGGCAACACGCTGGCGCATTCCTTGCGATAATTGCGCAGGAAACTTGTTTGCGAAATCATCGAGCTTGACCAACTTGAGTAGCTCGAGAGCCTTCTTCTTGCGCTCAGATTTCGAGAGGCCTCGTATTTCGAGCGGTACTTCCACGTTTCTGCGCGCTGTCCGCCAGGGATACAGAGCGGAACGCGCAAGCATGTAGCCGACGTCCAGTGAAGTCTCGGTGACCTCGATGTCGTCACGCTTCACCGACCCGATCGTTGGACGAATGATTCCGGCCAACATGTTCATGATCGTGGTCTTGCCACAACCTGATGGACCAACAATGGCAACGAACTGACCCGGCGGAATATCGAGCGAGACGTCGTTGACGGCGAGGACGGGATCCCCATTGGTTGCCGCAAAGACGAGGGTGACATCACGGAGTTTGATTCCACCAATCGGTGATTGAGTCACCGACCTCTGCTTTCAGAAATCGCTGATCGTCTTGAAAGCGGTTTGCCGGGGGCCATGACCCCCGGCAAACCTGGCTTCAAGGGGACTTTAGAACTTCTTGATGTCGAGGAACGTACGCGCGAAACGCGTCGCCGACTGCTGTCCGACGGCCTTCTTATCGGTCACGGTCACCGTGAGGTCACACGAGCCGGCGGCCTTTCCGGTGATTCCGGTCTTGGTCGCAGTACACACCTTCGATGTAGTCGTGGTGACCGAAATCGTCGATCCGGCTCGCACCGTAAGATTCAGACTCTTTGCGAGGAACGCCGAGTCGTACGAACGACCGACCTTCAAAGCCTTGATCTGACGCAAGGACAGGTCGTAGACGAAGTTGTTGGAGGTGTACGAGATGTTCTTCACAACAGCAGGCAGGTTCTTGAAGTACCACGGACCGGTAATGTCCCATGCTGCGCGGTCGATGGCGCCTAAAACGTTGAAGTAGTTGAGGTAGCGCTTCGCCAAGCTGATCGCAGTCTTGTTGCTGATCTTGCTCTTTTCCTGAATAAGCGAAACGACCTTGGCGAAGTTCTTCGGGTTCTTCGCATAGGCGATCGACTCGTCGAACATCGCGTCAAGCTGCTTTGCAACCGACTGATTAGCGGCGAACCAAGCACTAGTAGCGCCCAGCGTCAGTCCGGGCGTGTTGGTTTCGGCCGGCATGTCCTTGGTGGGCTCTTTCAAATTGAACGCCTTCGTGGCGAGCGGCTCGGCACCATCGGTAAGGCCTTCAGTCAGGAGAGTCGTATTCGGCTCCCAGGTGATCGTTGCGTCAATCGTCTTTGCAGTGAAAGATGCACCGATTATTGCGGCATTCAGCTGGCCCGAAATAAGAGTTCCGGTCAGGGATGTCCCAGCGCCGGTGATCAATTGCCTCCAGGTTGCTTCGCTCGCACCACCCAGTCCGGTCACGCCCAACTTTGCACCAGCAAGAACCTTCATCTGTTCGGCG
>JBJTYJ010000256.1:0-2444 GCA_046082705.1 Actinomycetota bacterium
GCGGCCGAAACCGATGAGGTCGGGCGCGATGACGCGATGGCCTGCCGCGACGAAGCTGTTGATCATCTTGCGATAGAGGTAGGCCCACGAGGGTTCGCCGTGCATGCACAGGATCGTGTGTGCGGCCGTCTTCGGGCCCTCGTCGACATGGTGGACACGCAGGGTTGCCCCGTCGCCCGACGGGACGTCGGTGTACACGGGGGCAAATGGCCACTCGGCCAATCCATCGATCGACTGTCGGATGTGCGCAGAATCTCCATGAATTTGCACCATAAGTGCAAGAACTAGCTTCGTCAAGAGCCTGTTGCGTTGTGGCGGATGGCGTGGCAGACTTCATTCCGTGACAAACGGACGCGCGCTTCGCCCTGAAATTCAGGTGGTAGTAGTTCAGTAGGCGTACGTCCCATATCACGTACGCCTGGGCTCCCTGCGGGGGGCCTTTTTTGTTGCCCAAAATTCCCCGGTTTCGACAGATTTTTTGCCGAAACCAACCGAAATCTCTCGCCAGCCAATTGACTTAACCGAATTCCGAGGAGGAACACATGAAGATCACCGGTGCCGAGGCCCTCATCAAGGCCCTCGAAATGGAGAAAGTCGACGTCATGTTCGGCTATCCGGGCGGCTGCATCCTGCCCGCCTATGACCCGCTGCTTCAGTCGCCGATTCGTCACATCCTCGTGCGCCACGAGCAGGGCGCAGGTCACATGGCCGAGGGCTATGCCCACGTCACCGGCCGTCCCGGTGTCGCGATGGTCACGAGCGGCCCTGCCGCCACGAACCTCGTGACACCACTGTGCGACGCCTACATGGACTCGATCCCGATGGTCGCCATCACGGGTCAAGTTCCGACAACGGCCATCGGCACCGATGCCTTTCAGGAATGTGACACCGTCGGGATCACGCGCAGCATCACCAAGCACAACGAGCTGGTGATGACACCGGCCGACATTCCGCTGGCCGTGCGTCAGGCGTTCCACATTGCAACGACCGGTCGCCCCGGTCCGGTGTTGTTGGACCTTCCGAAAGACGTTCTGCAGAACACGATGACATGGCACTGGCCGACCGACGCCGAAGTCGCCGCGAGCCTGCCCGGTTACAAACCGAACACGAAGGGTCATCCGCGCATGATCAAAGAGGCGGCGAAGTTGATGCTCACCGCGGAACGACCGGTGCTCTATCTCGGTGGCGGCGTCTTGAAGGCGCGTGCTGCCGAACAGGTCAAGCAGATCGCGGATTTGTTGAACATTCCCGTCGTCACCACGCTGATGGCTCGCGGTGCGTTCCCCGACAGTCACCCACTCAATCTCGGCATGCCGGGCATGCACGGAACCGCCGCGGCAGTGACCGCGCTGCAGAAGAGCGACCTGCTGATTGCGCTCGGCGCACGCTTCGACGACCGCGTCACCGGCAAGGTGGCGACGTTCGCGCCGGAAGCGAAGATCATTCACGTCGACATCGACCCCGCCGAACAGGGCAAGGTGCGCAAGCCCGACGTTCCGATCGTCGGTGACTGCCGCGAAGTCACGAAGGAACTCGTGAAGGCGTTGCGCGAACTTCTCGACGGTGGGGAAAAGCAGGCCGACGTCGGTCCGTGGCGCAGCCGCGTGTCCGGTTGGCGCGAACAGTTCCCGTTGACTTACGAGAAGTCGGAACCGGGCGAGGCATTGAAGCCGCAGTACTGCCTGGAAATGCTGCGCGACAACGCACCCGAAGACACGATCCTCGTGTCGGGCGTCGGCCAGCACCAGATGTGGTCGAGCCAGTACTGGAAGTTCGAAAAGCCGTACACCTGGGTCAACTCGGGTGGTCTCGGCACGATGGGCTTTTCGGTTCCTGCTGCGATCGGTGCAAAGGTCGGCTGTCCGGAAAAAACCGTGTGGGCAATCGACGGCGACGGTTGTTTCCAGATGACCGCACAGGAACTCATCACCGCGACACTCAGCAACGTTCCGATCAAGGTCGGAATCCTCAACAACTCGTACCTCGGCATGGTGCGTCAGTGGCAAGAGATGTTCTACGGCGAGCGTTACAGCGAGGTCGACCTCGGTGGCGGCGTGCCCGACTTCGTAAAGTGGGCCGAGTCCATGGGCTGCGTCGGCATTCGCGTCGATTCGCCCGAAGAAGTCGAGCCCGCCATTGAAAAGGCGAACTCGATCAACGATCGTTCCGTCGTCGTCGACTTCCGTGTCGCCGAGGGTGAAAAGGTGTTCCCGATGGTGCCGGCAGGTGCCAGCAACGACGACATCCTGTTGCCTCCGTCGCAGACCGCCAAGAGGGAGTTCCTCCGATGAGCAAGCCCCGTCACCACATCCTTTCGGTTCTTGTCCAGAACAAGGCCGGCGTGCTTGCGCGCGTCGCGGGTTTGTTCGCGCGTCGTGGCTACAACATCTTCTCGTTGGCGGTTGCGCCGACCGAAGATCCGGAACTCAGCCGCATCACGATCG
>JBJTYJ010000257.1:0-6305 GCA_046082705.1 Actinomycetota bacterium
TTCTACGAACGCAAGGAAGTGAAAGACGCGCTTGCCTACCTGCGCGCCTCGATCAACGAGAACGACGAAGTCAGCGTCAAGCGCGTCATCAACGTGCCCAAGCGCGGCATCGGTGACGGCAGCATCGACAAGATCGACGCATTCGCACGCGACAACCGCATCGGATTCGCGGCCGCGATGCACCGCGCCGAAGAGGCAGGCGTTTCAGGAGCAGCGGCGAAGGGTCTCGCAAAATTCCTCGAAGCCATCTACGAAGCAGGCAACCACCAAAGCGAAGGCCCGGCCGAGGTGCTGCGCATCGTCCTCGAGAAGTCGCGCTACATGACCGAACTCGAAGAAGAGGGCACCGTCGAAGCCGATGGCCGCCTCGAGAACCTCGCCGAACTCATCGGCTTTGCCGAGGAATTCGACACCATCGATGAGTTCCTCGAACAGGTCGCGCTCGTCGCCGACACCGACGAAATCGACAACGACAGCCGCGTCATGTTGATGACGCTCCACGCCGCAAAGGGTCTCGAGTTTCCACTCGTCTTTCTCGCCGGTTGCGAAGAGGGCGTCTTCCCGCACGGCCGCAGCCTCGCCAACCCCGAAGAAATGGAAGAGGAACGCCGCCTCGCCTACGTCGGCATCACCCGCGCCCGCGAGGTACTGCACGTGTCGCACGCCGAAAGCCGCAGTCTCTACGGCAACACGCAATACAACCCGCCCTCACGTTTCCTCGACGAGATACCCGACGAGCTCTTCAGAAAAGAAGGACGCATCAAGGCCTTTGGAGGCGGGCGTCGCGAAGAGCGCGAATCACGCTGGGGGAGCCGTTCGTTCTCCGACGAATTCACCGACCGACAGGTCGATGCCGCGATCGAGGCCGGCAAGCGCAACGAACCGAAGCCCCAGGGAACGATCACCGACTTCCGCGTCGGCGAAGACGTCGTTCACCCCACCTTCGGCGAAGGCGTCATCATTGACCTCAACGTCGGCCGCGGCCGCACCGAAGCCACCATCCGCTTCCGCGACAAGGGCACCAAGACCCTCGACCTCGCGTGGGCACCTCTCAAGCGTCCCTGAGCCGTTCGCCGCGCTGCGATCTGCCTAGATTTGGGTGCATGAAGGCAGCGATCCTCGTCGAAAGTCTCACCGGAAACACCTGGAAGGCCGCCGACAAGATCGGCTCGGAATTGCAGCAGGCCGGTTGGTCGATCGTGGGTTTCGACCCAGTGCGCAAACCGAACCATGGTGCAATTCAGGAAGCCGACATCGTGCTTGTGGGCACGTGGGTGCACGGCTTGTTCGTGGTTGGTCAGGCGCCGTGGGGCATCGGCGGCATCGCCAAGTTGCCCGCGATGCGTGACAAGAAGGTTGCGGCGTTCGCGACCTTTGCATTGAACCCGGGCAAGACACTTGACGTGATGACCCGCACACTGCAGACGCGTGGCGCGGAAGTCGTGGGTGGGCTTGCCTTGCACCGCGCAAAGCTCGATGAGCACACCGAAACCTTCGTCGACCGACTGCTGTCGGCCGTCGGTGCGTGACGCCTACTTGTCGTTGCCGACGCGCAGGTCGATGTAGAGCGTCTTTTTGTTCTCGACCAACGGCCGCACGTCGGTGGGTCGGGCAAGGTCTTCGATGTCGATCGTGCGACCCTCGCAGTCGGTGAAGGTCTTCGTTCCCTCGACCTGTTTGGCGATGCAGGTTGCGTCGCGGTCGGCGGGCCAGGCGTAGAACACGCGCCAGCCGATGGCGGGTTGGTTGCCTTCGTGGTCGAGCACGATGCTGCGGGTTCCGTCGGGGTCGCGCAGGTCGGGATAGAGAACCGGTCCGTTGGCGTCGACGGAAGCAGCGACCCGCTGGACCGAGCCGACCTCGAAGATGTTGTCGCCGAGGTTGGTGATGCGTTCGGGATTGCGCGAGATGAGGGCGGCCGCGCCCCACAGGGCAACGAACAGAAGGGCGAAAAAGCCGAGGCCCGCCACGACGGGAACGACGGCGCGCGCAAGGGGACTGCGCAGCTGATAGCGGGGACTGGGGGTTGCCACGCCTCCAGTGTGGCGGGTTGGGGACTTTCGCGCACAACGGCGTAGGGTTTCTTTCTTGTGAAACGCCCCTACCGAGTAGTTGTCGCCAAGCCCGGCCTCGATGGTCACGACCGTGGCGCCAAGACCATCACCCGCGCCCTGCGCGACCACGGTTTCGAGGTCATCTATACCGGTCTCCACCAGACACCCGAGCAGATCGCCGAGACGGCTTTGCAGGAAGACGTCGATGCCGTGGGTCTGTCGCTGTTGTCGGGTGCGCACCTCACGCTGTTTCCGCGCGTGATGGAAGAACTTCGCGGCCGTGACCTGGGTGATGTGCTGGTGTTCGGCGGCGGGGTCATTCCCGATGCCGATGCGCGCGCGCTGAAAGAGCAGGGCGTCGGCGCAGTGTTCGGCCCGGGTTCGTCGCTGAAGGCGATCTGTCAGTGGCTGGAAGACGAACTCGACAAGAACGTCACCGTCTAATCATCATTCGCAATTAGTGATTCTTAATTATCAAGGAGCAAGAGTGGACCTCTTCGAATATCAAGGCAAGCAGTACTTTGCCAAGTTCGGAATTCCGGTGTCGGCCGGCGGAGCCGCCGACACGGTCGACGAAGCGGTGAAGGTCGCCGATGCGTCGAAGTATCCGGTCGTCGTGAAGGCGCAGGTGCAGGTGGGTGGACGCGGCAAGGCCGGCGGCATCAAGTTGGCGAACAACGCCGACGAGGTGCGTCTGCACGCGGGAAACATCCTCGGCATGGACATCAAGGGCCACGTCGTCAAGCGCCTGTGGGTCGAGCACGCATCCGACATCGACGAGGAGTACTACGCGTCATTCACACTCGACCGCGCCGCGAAGAAACACCTGCTCATGCTGTCGGCCCAGGGTGGTGTCGACATCGAAGAGGTTGCCGAAAAGGATCCCGATGCAATCGTGAAGTTGCACATCAACCCCGTCGAGGGTCTCAGCGAGGCAAGGGCAAAGAAGGCCGCCACCGACGCAAAGATTCCGGCCAAGGCATTGGATGGCGTCGCGAAGATCCTGGTGTCGCTGTACAAGTGCTTCACCGAGGGTGACTGTGACCTCGCGGAAATCAACCCGTTGATCCTGAAGCCGACCGGCGACGTTCACGCACTCGACGCAAAGGTGTCGCTCGACAACAACGCGGCCTACCGTCACCCCGAGTGGGACGAGTACCGCGCCACAGAGGAACTCGACGAGCGCGAGCAGCTGGCCCGCGAATCGGATCTTCAGTACATCGGCCTCTCGGGCACCGTGGGCATCATCGCCAACGGCGCAGGCCTGGCCATGAGCACGCTCGACGTGGTCAACCAAGTGGGCGGTTCGGCTGCGAACTTCCTTGACATCGGTGGCGGCACAAATGCCGACCAGATGGCCGCCGCACTTGGCGTCATCAACTTCGACAAGAGCGTGAAGAGCATCTTCATCAACATCTTTGGTGGCATCACACGCGGTGAAGAAGTGGCCAAGGGCATCGTCGAAGCGCTGTCGCGCGTCGACCTGCGCGCGCCGATCGTCATCCGTCTCGACGGCACGAACGCGGAGGAAGGCCGCGAGATTCTCGCCAACGCCGGCATCCCCGAATCAAAACTGCAGAGCAAGCCCACGATGCTGGAAGCAGCACGTGCCGCCGTTGCGATCGCGAACGGAAAGTAGGAAACGGTCATGGCAATTTTCGTCAACGAAAACACGAAGGTCATCGTTCAGGGCCTCACGGGCGGCCAGGGCAAGTTCCACGGTCTGCGCAACCGCGCGTACGGCACCAAGGTCGTCGGCGGTGTCACGCCGGGCAAGGGCGGCCAAGACGTCGAGGGCATTCCGGTGTTCGACTCGGTCGCCGATGCCGTGAAGGCAACGGGTGCTGATGCGTCGTTCATTGCGGTTCCGCCCAAGGCCGCTTCCGCGGCGATTCTCGAGGCCGCTGCGGCCGGCGTGAAGTTCATCGTGTGCATCACCGAGGGCATTCCCGCCCAGGACGAAGCAAAGACCTTCAACACGTTGGTGCGCGACTACCCGGGCGTGCGTCTGCTCGGCCCGAACTGCCCCGGCATCATCAGCCCCGGCAAGTGCAACATCGGCATCACCGCGGGTGAGATCGCCGAGCTGCCGTCGGCCAAGGGCCCGAACGTCGGCATCGTGTCGCGTTCGGGAACGCTCACGTACCAGGCGCTGTACGAACTGAAGCAGCAGGGCATTGGCGTCAGCACGTGCGTCGGCATCGGTGGCGACCCGGTTCCCGGCACTTCGTTTGTCGACTGCCTCGCGGAGTTCCAAAAGGACCTCGAGACGCACGCGATCATCATGATCGGTGAAATCGGTGGTTCGGCCGAGGAAGAAGCAGCCGAGTTCATCAAGACAAACGTCACCAAGCCGATGAGCGCCTACATCGCGGGTGTCACCGCGCCGGCCGGCAAGAAGATGGGCCACGCAGGCGCCATCGTCTCGGGCGGCAAGGGAACCGCACAGGGCAAGATGGACGCACTGCGTGCGGCGGGCGTGAGGGTTGGTCTCAACCCCACCGAAGCCGGCTCGTTGATGGCGGAAATCGTCAAGGGTTTGAAGTAACGGACAACGGTTCGACAGTGCCCCGCGCCCTCCTCAGCGTCCACGACAAGTCGGGGATCGAAGAGTTCGCGCGGGGCCTTGTCGCATCCGGGTGGAGCATCGTTTCATCCGGTGGCACTGCGGCCGCGCTCGTCGCTGCAGGAATTGCCGTCACCGACGTCGCCGAGGTGACGGGCGTACCCGCGATTCTCGATCACCGTGTGGTGACGTTGCACCCGTTGGTGCACGGAGGAATCCTCGCCGACACGTCGAAGCCCGAGCACGTGGCCGACATGGAGAAGTACGGCATCGAGGCGTTCGACCTTGTCGTTGTCAGCCTGTACCCGTTTTCGTCGAAGCCCGGTATCGAACTGATCGACGTTGGTGGACCGGCAATGATCCGTGCGGCCGCGAAGAACTTTGCCCGCGTCGGTGTCGTCGTCGAGACCTCGCAGTACGCACCGGTGCTCGAAGAGATTCGTGCCAACGGTTTGCTTTCCGATGCGACACGTCGCGCGTTGGCCGCGCGAGCGTTCACCGCCACGCGTGACTACGACTCGGCGATCGTCGAGTGGATCACCGACGGTGTGTCACGTTCGGTTCACCTCGAACGCGTCGACACCCTGCGCTACGGGGAGAACCCCCATCAAACGGGCACGCTGTGGGACGTTGCGGGGTCACCGGGATGGTGGCGTTCCGCCGCGCAGCTCGGCGGCAAGGAAATGTCGTACTTGAACGTGTTCGATGCAGATGCGGCGTGGCGCCTCGTCAGCCGGTTCGCGGGGCCCGCGGCGGTGGTGGTGAAACATGCCAACCCGTGCGGTGTGGCGACGGGGGCGACCATTCACGACGCGTATGTGCGCGCACATGCCTGCGACCCGGTCAGTGCCTTCGGCGGCATCATCGCGCTGAACCGCGAGGTCGACGCGGCAACCGCGGCGTCGATCAACGAGGTCTTCACCGAGGTCGTCGTCGCCCCGTCCTATGCGGCCGACGCGCTGGCGTTGCTCCAGACGAAAAAGAATCTGCGCATCGTCGCGGCCACCCATCCGTCAACAACCGGGACTGAAATGCGCAGCATCAGCGGAGGAGTGTTGGTTCAGGACGTCGACCCCGTGAACGATGATCCGGCGACCTGGCGTGTCGTCAGTGAACGCTTGGCCACTCCCGAGCAGATGACAGAGGCATTGTTCGCCTGGCTGGTGTGTGCGGCGGTGAGTTCGAATGCGATCACGATTGCGAAAGATTCTTCTGCGGTCGGCATCGGTGGCGGCCAGCAGAATCGTCTCGATGCAGCGCGGCTTGCCTGCGAGCGTGCGGGTGATCGGGCGGTTGGCGGAGTCGCCGCAAGCGACGCGTTTTTCCCGTTCCGCGACGGCCTCGACATGCTCGCCTCTGCGGGCGTGACCGTTGTCGTCGAACCGGGCGGCAGCGTGCGTGACGATGAGGTGATTGCCGCGGCAAATGAGCACGGAATCGTGCTGATCTTCACGGGTACACGCCACTTCCATCACTAAACTCGAGGCAAATGGCCCGCATCACCGACCTCCTCGCTGCGGGGCGCACCTTCTCCTTCGAGTTCTTCCCCCCGAAGACTGATGCGGCCCAACTGTCGCTTGGTCGCACCATTGCCGAACTCGAAGGCTTGAACCCCGCATTCGTTTCGGTCACCTACGGCGCGGGTGGCAGCACCCGCGAGCGCACGCGTGACCTTGTCGTGTGGA
>JBJTYJ010000258.1:0-3600 GCA_046082705.1 Actinomycetota bacterium
ACACGAATGCGACCTTCTTCGTCGGCAATGTCGACGAAGAAGACAGGTTGCTCGTCCGCGTCGCAGAAGAATGCATGTGGAAGGGCATCGAAGCAGTGGCACACGGCCAGCCGCTCAGTGACATCGGCAAGGCCATCGAGAACCGTGCAAAGAACCACCGAATGGGGGTCATCCGTGCGTTCATCGGTCATGGCATCGGTGAGCAATTCCACACCGACATTCAGGTGCTGCACTACTACGACGCACGCAATTCGATGATCATGCGCCCCGGCATGACGTTCACGATCGAGCCGATGATCAGCCTCGGCACGTGGCAACACAAGATGTGGGACGACGACTGGACCGCCGTCACCGCCGACGGAAAGCGCACCGCCCAGTTCGAACACACGGTCCTCGTCACCGACTCTGGAGTCGAGGTTCTCACCGCCAACGGCGCCGTTTCGCCCTCGGCGCCGTGGAAGCGGTAGACATTCCTTCGGGGACACAATGCTCGATCTCGACCGTTACATACCCTTCTCGCGTGACGAATGGGCAGACCTGCGTGCCGCGACACCCCTCACGATCCGGGAAAAGGACCTCGAGGCGTTGCGGGGAATCAACGAGCGCATCGACCTCGACGAGGTCACTGCTGTTTATCTGCCCCTCACCCGTCTTCTGAACCTCTACGTCAGCGCAACACAAAACCTGCACAAAGTGTCGGCCACATTCCTTGGCACCATGGCTCCAAAGGTTCCCTATGTCATCGGCGTTGCGGGCAGTGTGGCCGTGGGCAAAAGCACATTCGCCCGTATTCTCCAGGCGCTTCTCGCGCGCTGGCCGGAACACCCAAAGGTCGACCTCGTCACGACCGACGGCTTTTTGTTTCCGAACGCCGTCCTCGAAGAACGCGGCATCATGAATCGCAAGGGTTTCCCCGAAAGCTACGACACGAAGTCACTCCTGCAATTTCTGCGGGAACTGAAGTCGGGTCGTCCCGAAGTCGCGGCACCCGTATACAGCCACGTGATGTACGACATTGTCGACGGCCAAGAGGTCACCATTCGACAACCCGACATTCTTATTCTCGAGGGTCTCAACGTGCTGCAGGTCGGTGTCGATTCGAACGAGTTCGTGTCCGATTACTTCGACTTCTCGATCTATATCGATGCCGAGGAGTCGGTCATCCGCGACTGGTACATCGAACGCTTCCACGCTTTGCGTCGCACCGTGTTCCAGGACCCGCAGAGCTTTTTCCGGCACTTCGCCGAACTCAGCGACGACGAGGCAACCGAGGTTGCCCGCGGCATCTGGGCTGAAATCAACGGACGCAATCTCAGCGACAACATCGCACCGACAAAGTCGCGTGCGTCACTCGTGATCAACAAGGGCGCCAACCACAGGGTGACCGACGTTCAATTGCGCAAGCTGTAGTTCAGCGGTGAATCGCGTTGAGGTAGTTGTAGACGGTGATGCGCGACACCGCCATTGCATCGGCGACGTCCTCCACTGCGCGACGCAGAATGAATGCACCGCGCTCGTCGAGCAGGCGAATCGCGCGTTGCTTGTCGTTGCGTGAGAGTTCCTTGAGGCGTCCGCAGAGTTCCTTCTCGACACTTTCGATCAGTCGATCGAGCGCACCGTGCAATGCCGGCATGCGGACGGCGCCGATGACTTCGCCTTCCCACGACAGAGGAATGTCGCTTGCGCCCATCTCGGCAGACGGAACGATGGTTGCGCCAACGGCATCGAGAATCGGAGCAACTGCCCGCAGAAGAGGATGTTCGGGCCGGCTCATTCGTCCTCGGGCCCGACGTGAATGCTGACGTGTGTCGCGCCGTTGGCATAGGCGGCGTCGAGAAGCGCAGCGACGACACGACCCGCGTCACCCGCGGTGGCGCGGAGGGTCGTTCCGAACGGCCCGAATTCGACCGTCGCGCCGAGTTTTTCAACGGCGGCTACTGCGGCCGTGACGTGCGGGCCGGGAGCACCCTCGACGAAGGGCTCGATCGTGAATTCGACCGCGACCGTTGTGTTGGGGAGCATGTCCACAGGGTACCGACCCCCGTTCAGGCACCGAAAAGGTGTGGGCCAAGCAGCGCAAGGCTGTCGGGCAGAAACCGTTCTTCCGCCAACAAACGGCGCAATTCCTCGGTCGAAACCCACCGGAATTCGGCCACTTCCGCGTCGCGGGGTTCGACCTCGCCGTCGTGGCACACCTCGTAGGAGCGCCCGATCAGGTTCACCTCGGTGTCGCCGTATGCCCCGGCCAAGACGAACACGGGCTCGGCGCCGATGCCCGCCTCTTCCCACAACTCGCGTCGCGCCGCGTCGTCGTAGGACTCGCCCGATGCAACCACCCCACCGATGGCGATGTCCCACCAACCGGGCCAGATGTCCTTCTGCTCACTGCGTCGGTGGATGAGCACCCGGCTCGCAGAGTCGCGCACGAGGATGAACACCGCGCGATGGCGCAACACGTTGCGACGCATCACCGACCGTGGGACGGTGTCAATGACTCGGTCATCGGCATCCACGACGTCGACGCGTTCCATGGCACCGCCCTCGGTCATCCGAAAAGTGTGGCACGATGGCGCCATGTCGGCTGAAGCGCTGATCGAACAGCACGGTCCCAGCAAGGAACTTCGCGATCAAGCCCGCGGACTACAAGAAGCAGCGGTCGCACTGCGCCGTTCGCTGCACCAACACCCCGAGGTGGGCAATGACCTGCCGGTGACACGCGAACAGGTGCTTCAGGCGCTCGACGGTTTGCCCCTCGACATCACACTCCACAAGACGACGAGCGGTATCGCTGCACTTCTCACCGGCGACAAACCGGGACCAACGGTGTTGTTGCGCGGTGATATGGATGCGCTTTCCATGCCCGAGGACACGGGCCTCGACTTTGCTTCGAAGAACGGCAACATGATGCATGCGTGTGGTCATGACACCCACACGAGCATGCTCGTACAGGCCGCACATCTGTTGTCCGACCGCAAGGGCGAAATCCCCGGACGCGTGCTCTTCATGTTCCAACCGGGCGAAGAAGGTTTTCACGGAGCGCAGTACATGCTCGACGAGGGTCTTCTCGACCTTCCCACGCACAGCGATGGATGTGAGTCCCCGATCACGGGTGCGTTTGCACTCCATATCTCGACCGCGTTACCGGTCGGAATGGTTGGGCTCAAGGGCGGGCCGATCATGGCCTCGAGCGACCGCATGACGATCACCGTCACGGGTGCGGGTGGCCATGCATCCGAGCCGCACCGAACGAGTGACCCGGTGCCCGTTGCATGCGAAATCGTGCAGGCATTTCAAACGATGGTGACACGGCGCATCGACGCGTTCGACCCGGCCATCGTGACTGTCACGAAAATCAATGCCGGCACCGCGTACAACGTGATTCCCGAGACCGCGGTTGTCGAAGGCACTATTCGCGCGGTGAGCGCGAAGACCCGCAGCAAGGTGCACGAACTGATCGCACAGGTCGCTTCGGGCATTGCAGCTGCTCACGGCATGGCCGCCGAGGTTGACATTCCGCTCGGCTATCCCGTCACCGTCAATGACCACGGTTTCGCCGGCTTTTCCACCGATGTCGCCACGTCGATTCTCGGAGATCGCAAG
>JBJTYJ010000259.1:0-3808 GCA_046082705.1 Actinomycetota bacterium
TTCTGCCCCATCGGCTCGGGTGGAGCATTCGTCGAGGCCGGGGAAACCGGGCCCGGTGGCTCGATTCCCATCAATACCTCCGGTGGCCTGGTGTCAAAGGGTCATCCCGTCGGGGCCACAGGCTTGTCGATGGTGTACGAACTCGTCGTGCAACTGCGCGGCGAGGCGGGTCCCCGTCAGGTGCCGAATGCACGGCTCGCACTGGCGGAAAACGGTGGCGGCGTGATCGGGCTCGAAGAGGCGGCCTGTGCCATCACCATCCTCGAACGTCGCTGAACGCGCATCCTGACCCTCCATTGGCAAGAGATCCCGAAAAGCCACTACTTTCGGGGTTTCCAGCGCCCATATCGGGCCGCGGCACAAGGGGACCAGACATGTTCGATTTCAAGGGAAAGACCGTTCTCATCACGGGTGCTTCGTATGGCCTTGGTGCCAGCTTCGCCGAGGGCTTCGCGAAGGCCGGGGCGAACCTCGTGCTCACCGCCCGCACAACAGAACTCCTGGAACAAACCGGTGAAGCCTGCCGCAAGGCTGGCGCGAAGGTGCTGTGCGTCACCGGCGACGTGTCGATCGAAGACGACGTGAAACGCGTCGTCGCGGCGGGCATCAAGGAATTCGGCAGCATCGACACCCTCGTGAACAACGCCGGCATCTCCGACTTGCTCGGCATCGGCGCCGAGCGCTTCCCCACCGACACCTTCGACAAGATCATGGCCGTCGACCTTCGGGGTGCGTTCCTGTACATGCGCGAAGTCGGCTTGCACATGCTCATGAAGAAGAGCGGCAACATCGTCAACATCTGCTCGATCATGGGCAGCGGCGCAAACGAGATGAACATCATCGCCTACACCGCCGCCAAGGGTGCACTTCGCAACATCACCCAACAGTTGGGGTGTGAGTGGGCCGACCGTGGCGTGCGTGTGAACGCCGTGAGCCCCGGCTTCATCATCACGGAAATGACCCGTGTCGCACTCGAGGGCATGGGCATGGACAAGTGGATTGCCTCGCGCACCCCGATGCGTCGCCTCGGCGAAGTGCCCGAAATCGTTGCTCCGGTCATGTTCCTCGCCTCCGACATGGCGGGCTACATCACGGGCCACGACCTTCTCGTCGACGGTGGCACGAACGCCGCGAATGGCTACTACCAGTTGCAGCCGATTCACCACGCGTGGAACGCCGACACCGCACCGATGGCCCCGGGTGCCTACCCCGGCCTTCTCCCGCGACCCGAGTGGGCGACTCCGCTGCTTCCCGGAATCCCCGGCGTGCACTACCCGCTTCCCGAGTAGTCGCTGCCCGTGGGCGGCAAGCCGCGACAATCGAACGACGACGCGCTGCGTGCGCTGCGTGACTCGCTACCGGCTTCAGGCACGCCCAAACAGCCCGACACCTCACGCGACAAGACACACAGACGATTCGCAACGATCGAACTGCGTGGTCATGCCGCGGACGGTGGTTGGCACTGGGTGGAAGGTGACGGCTCGCTGAGCGGCGTGCTCGACGCCGAACATCTCGAAGGTCTCGGAGAATTGCGCGAATGTGACACGCTGCGCATTCAGGTCGAGGTGTCGCGTACCGAATTCAGCATCGTCCAGGTCGTACCCAATACACACCGCACGCTCGATGACAAACAGCGCCGCGAACGCATTCGCGAGATCAAACGACTGAACCGCCCGAAGCCCGAGAAGAGACTCACGCACCTCGATGCCGCCCCACCACCCGGGATGCGTCGCGTCATCCGTGGTGTCATCACGATGATCGATGGCGACCGCGTCACCTGGCAGACCGAGCACGGCGACGAAACCGCCACCTCGACGTCACCTCGCGCGGCGGAATTGTCAGCCGGCCAGCACATCAACGTCGTCCTGCAGGAACGCAACGGAGCCTTTGAATTCGTCGACTTCGTCGCCCACACGTTGCAGGTGCGCGAACAGCAACCTGCACGCCCGAAGCTGGGCGAGCTTGCCCTTGACGCCATGTACAACCTCGAGGCCGGCGACATCGTCGATGCATGGCTGTCGTTCAACGGGGTGCCCGGCGCCGACGATGCCGGCCGCGAAGGGAAAACCCGACCCGCCATCTTCATCGCAAAGCGCGGCACGTTCGTGCTACTGCGCGGCATCACCGACGGTGAAAGTTCCTATGCGCAACGCCTCGGCAACACCGCGATTCGCGATTGGAAGCAGGCCGGCTTGAAAAAACCCAGCGTGGTGATGGCCTACGACCAGGAAGTCGACATCGCCGACGTATGGGTGCGTCGCGGACGCCTCAGCGAATACGACCGCCGCAATCTGCACATCAATTAGTCGGCGAGCGCAGCCCGTGCGGCTGCAGGGTCGGCCTCGAAGCCCGGCGTGTCGCGACAGAACTCGACCATGATTCCGTTCGGGTCGAGGTAGTACTGCGAATGGCACCAACCGTGGTCGACGTCCATGATCGGCTCAATACCACCCGCAGCAAGCGATGCCTTCGCCTCGGCCTGACGCGCCTCGTCGGCCGCGAACGCGACGTGGTTCACCCACACCGGAAGTCCGTTGCCCGTCGACACGTCCGAGCGCCAACCCTCCTGTTCGCCCACCTTGTGCAGTTCGAAGAACGCAATGCACTTGCCAGCACCGGTGTCGAAAAACAAATGCCGAAAGAACGAATCAGAACCCGGCACACGCTGGACTTCGGTGTGCACCAAGGGGAAGCCCAACAGGTCTTCGTAGAAGTGCCGCGTCGCCTCGGTGTCGCGGCAGGCGAAAGCAACGTGGTGGAAACCGTTCGGTCGTGTCATCTCACTCTCAGTTTCATCTTGGGGCCATCGGGACCATCGACTTCGACGATCGGATCGTCGCGGTCGTCGAACTCGGTTCGCAACGCGCGGCTCATCACGGCGTGCATGTCGTACATCGCGGTGATGTAGGTGAACTCGAGAATCTCTTCGTCGGACAGTTCGGCCTGCAGCGCGGCAAACACACCGTCGGCGACGCGTCCACCGTCGTAGACCAATGCATCGGTGTATGCGAGCAATGCCCTCTCGACCGGAGAGAAACACGTGGCGGTTTGCCAGTGCGGGATCGCCTCGATCTTTTCCTCGGCAATGCCCACTTCGCGACATGATTTGCAGTGCTGCGAGAACACGAACTGACTGGCCCGCGCCCAGCCGACGCGCGTCTGGCCGAGTTCGCGCAACTGTGGGTCGAGGCGTCGTGCGGGGTTGCGGTACAAAGCGAAGCCGCGCACCGCATGCTCGAAGATCTCGGGAACGAGGGCGAACACCGTCCACCAGTCCCCTGGCGTACCCGTTGCCGTGCCGGGTTGCGCGACCGGGTCACGGTCGCCGAACAACAGGTCGTACATGGGCAACACCGACGGATCGGCCTCGGCTCTCGGTACCTGACGAAGTCTCGGCATCTCCACACCCCCGAGGTCTTTCTACCATCCGCCGACCATCGGCAAGACTGGGCCCATGGGGAGGACAGCGATGCAGAACCGCTCGCCGCTGATCGGCACCGTCATCGCGGTGAACGTTGCGGTCGGCGACGCAGTACGCGCCGGCCGTGAGGTCATCGTCCTCGAGTCGATGAAGATGGAGCACCCCGTCACCGCCGAAGCCGACGGCACCATCACCAACATCGACGTCGCGGTCGGTGACACCGTCGAGGAAGGCCAGGTTCTTTTCACGCTGACCCCCGGCGACGTCGCGGCCGACACAACGGCCGAAACGACAACGACAAAGAGCGAACGCGCAGACCTTGCCCGCTACCGGGAACGCCGGCGGCTCACCACCGATGAGGCACGCCCCGCAGCGGTCGAAAAGCGC
>JBJTYJ010000260.1:0-2274 GCA_046082705.1 Actinomycetota bacterium
GGTCGAGGTCGGAGTCGATGAAATCTTCGTCGTCGCGCCAACCAAGCGGGCGGTTGCTGGTACGCGCGACCGTCTCAACGACCGCGCCGACCGCATCGTGCGTGAGGCCTGCATGCAGAGCCGACGCGTGTACCTGCCCCGCCGTTCATTTGGGTATTCCGCTCGTCGACGTCATCGCCCTGTCGGGAGCCGGCGTTGCCGATCCCGATGGCGTCGCCCCATCGGCCGAGCACCGGCTGTTGATCGTGGGTCCCGAAGGTGGGTTCGACACCGACGAAATCCCGCCGTCGATCACTCGCATCAACATCGGGCCCGCGGTTTTGCGTGCCGAAACCGCAGCGTTGGTGGCGGGTGCGCGTTTGGTCGCCATCCACGCGTGACAATGGGTCGACATGGCTGACGACGACTTCGACGAATCTCCGTACTCGCGCCTCGTGGGCGAACGGCTGCGCGCGATCCGGCGCCAGAAGAAGTTGTCGTTGAACGACGTCGAAGCGCAGACCAACGACGAGTTCCGCGCGTCGGTGCTCGGTGCGTACGAACGCGGCGAACGTGTGATCTCCGTACCGCGCCTCGAGCGTCTTGCACGCTTCTACGGGGTCTCCATCGACCAGTTGCTTCCGCGCGATCCGCTCGCAGTCGAGCGCAATCAACCCGGCGCCACGGGCCCAACGAAGATCCGCATCGACGTGGCAAAACTCTCGACTTACCCCGAGGAAAAGTTCCGCATGCTCGAACGTTTCCTGCGGATGATCCAGGTGCAACGGCAAGACTTCAACGGCAGGGTCATCACGGTGCGCGCCCACGACACGAGGGCAATCGCCGTCATGCTCGACGTCCCCGTGGATGAAGTGGCGGGGGAACTTGCCGGGCTGGGTCTCATCTTCGTGCCACCCACCGCATGACGCCGCCACACGCAACGTTCGGCGTCTACATCCACGTGCCGTTCTGCTCGCGCAGATGTGACTATTGCGCCTTTGCGACCTGGGACGACAAGGCGGGCCAGATCGATGCCTACATGACGGCGCTCCTTGTAGAGGTGCAACGTGCAACAGACGCGGGAATGCCCTTCGCCGAAACCGTGTTCGTCGGCGGAGGGACGCCGTCGCTCGTTCCCGGTGAATCGCTCGCGCAAGTCGTCGCAGCGGTGCGGAAGTCGTCTGACGCCGAGGTGACGGTCGAGTGCAATCCCGACAACGTCACCGAAACCTTGCTGCGCACTTACCGCGATGCCGGCGTGAACCGCATCAGCCTTGGTGTGCAGTCGATGGTTCCCCACGTGCTCGCCGGACTCGGCCGCGAACACAACCCCGACAACGTGGTGGCCGCCGTCGATGCGATTCGCAGCGTTGGACTTCCCACTTTCAATCTCGATCTCATCTACGGCGCACATGGTGAGTCGCTCGATGACTGGCAGGCCACCCTGCGCAGTGCGCTCACATTGTCGCCACCACACGTGTCGGCATATGCGCTCACCGTCGAGGCAGGAACACCTCTTGCCGACGACGACGCCCGGCACCCCGACGACGACGACCAGGCCGACAAGTACCCGATGGCTGATGCCGCCTTTGAAGAAGCCGGTCTCGCCAACTACGAGATCTCGAACTGGGCAATCCAGGGCCACGAGAGTCGTCACAACAGGCTCTACTGGGCACAGGCCGACTACCGTGGATTCGGTTGTGCGGCGCACTCGCACACCGCGGGACGTCGCTGGTGGAACGTACGAACGCCCGAGCGTTATGTCGACCTTGTCAACAAGGGTGAGTCGACGGAGGCCGCGTTCGAACGGCTCACGGGCGAACAGATCGCCGCCGAGCGCGTGCAATTGACGATCCGCCGCCGCGAAGGCACCGCACGCACCGACATCGCGCCCGAGAAACAAGGCGAGATCGAGGAAATGGCCGCCGATGGCCTGTTGGTGGTTGTCGACGATCGGGTCGTGCTGACGCAGCGGGGAAGGCTGCTTGCGAATGCGATTACTCTTCGCCTGACATGACGAATGCGATCTATCTCGTGCGCCACGCAAAGGCCGGCAGTCGCGCAGCGTGGGGCGACGACGACGTGCTACGACCGCTCATCGACGAGGGCAGGGAACAGGCCCGTCTCATCGCGTCTCGTCTCGCACCGTTGCATCCACCGCGTCTCGTGTCGAGTCCGTTTCTGCGCTGTCGCCAAACGCTCGAACCGCTCGCAGAGATGACATCGCTCACCGTCGAAAGCGTCGATGCCCTGCACGAGGGGGTCGACACCGACACCGCCCTCGCATTTCTCGAG
>JBJTYJ010000261.1:0-10264 GCA_046082705.1 Actinomycetota bacterium
GGGCGTGCCGCAGTCGCTTCTTGACAAGGTGGGCAGTGTGCTCACCTGGCCCGCCACACACGAACAGGTGGTGGCCGCCTCGAAGTTCGTACCCGATGAAATCGTGCAGATGCTGACGGCCAGTGGAACACCCGAAGATGCCCGTCGACAAGTGGCCCACTACATGCGCAACGGTTGCACCTGCCCGATCCTCTACCCCCTCGGTGACGTCAAGGCGATGATCGATGCCTTCAGCGGATGGATCCCCGAATGAGCGTCTACATGCCCACCACGGTCGACGAGGCAGTCGCCCTTCTCGTCGACAACCCAGGTGCGCGCCTGCTCACGGGTGGTACCGACACGATGGTCGAGGTCAACTTCAACCACTTGAAACCCGAGACCGTCATCGGTCTTCGTCGCGTTGCATCCCTCCGTGAATTCACGATCACCCCGCAGCGAATCGACATCGGTGCCGGAGTTCCCTACGCGCGCATGGAGACCGGCCCCCTTGCCGAGGCATTGCCTGCACTCGCCGCTGCAGCGCGAACGGTCGGTTCACCACAGATCCGTGCAGCAGGAACCCTCGGTGGCAACCTCGGGACGTGCTCCCCGGCGGGTGACGGCCTTCCGGTCCTCGCTGCACTCGATGCCGTGGTGAACCTGAGGTCACCGCGCGGAATTCGTGCGGTTCCCTTCCAGGAATTCATGGTCGGTGTCAAGCGAAATTCACGACATGCCGACGAGATCATCGAATCCGTCTCGATCACACCGACCACCGGATACCAGGACTACGCCAAGGTCGGGGTACGCAACGCGATGGTGATCTCCGTTGCGAGTGTTTGCCTGGTCCACGACCGCACCACCGCATCGGTGCGTATCGCACTCGGTGCGGTTGGCCCGACCATCATCCGTGCCGGCGAAGCAGAGACTTGGCTCGCGGCGCAGGTCGACGCATCGACGACACTGCCGCCCGACGACGGCATCGCGACGGAGTTCGCGCGACGCGTCGCAGCCGAAGCGCGGCCCATCGACGACCACAGGTCCACCGCCGCCTACCGTCGGCACGCAATACAAACCCTCGCCCGCCGCCTTTATCTCCGGAGCACGAAATGACCGACACGACAGCTTTCTACGATCTCGTGGTCAACGGGAAGCGACGCGAGGTGCGCGACTCGTGGATTGGCGAGAGCCTTCTCTACGTCCTGCGTGAACGCCTTGGTCTGATGGGAAGCAAAGGCGCCTGCGAACAGGGCGAATGCGGCAGCTGCACAGTGCTGCTCGACGGCGATGCCGTCTGTTCGTGCCTCGTCCTTGCAGCGTCGGCCGTCGGTAGCGACGTGGTCACCGTCGAAGGCCTTGCATCGGATGGATCAACTACCGATGTGCAACAGGCTTTCGTCGAGCAGGGCGCCGTGCAGTGCGGATTCTGTACACCCGGTTTGATCGTCGCCGTTCACCATCTCCTCGATCACAACCCCGATCCATCTGCGATCGAAGTAAAGGAAGCATTGTCCGGCAACATCTGCCGTTGTACCGGCTACGGACGAATTTTTGCCGCGGTCGAATCTGTCGTCGCAGTACGCAAAGGGGCCGCCAAGTGAAGAACACCACCACCACCACCGCGCGCTCACAGAATCGCGACATCCTCGGCACGTCGGCTCTGCGCCCCGATGGCGTTGCAAAGACCCAGGGCAACTTCGCCTTCTCGTCCGACTTCCAGGCAGAGAACATGCTCTGGGGTGCAACCCTGCGTTCGCCGCATCCCCATGCACGGATCGTTTCGATCGATCCCACGGAAGCATGGAAGATTCCCGGTGTCGAAGCGATCATCTTCGCCGATGACGTTCCCGGCAAAGCCACGTACGGTCTCATTGCCTCCGACCAGCCCGTCTTCGCGAGCGACATCGTTCGCTACATGGGTGAGCCAATCGCCGCGGTTGCTGCCGATCATCCGGAAACCTGTCGCCGCGCCCTCGCTGCGATCAAGGTCATTTACGAAGAACTCCCCGTGCTCTTCGACATGGACGCGGCCATCGATCCATCGACGCCGCCGATTCACCCCGACGGAAACGTGTTCCGCCACCAGCGCATCATCTCGGGCAATCCCGACGTCATCGGTGACGTCATCGTCGAGGGCACCTACGACATCGGGATGCAGGATCAAGCCTTCCTCGGCCTCGAAGCGGCACTCGCCTACCCCGACCCGGGTGGCGCGGGCGTGGAACTCGTCGTGGCAACCCAGTGGCTCCACGAAGACCGCAAACAGATCGCCGATTGTCTCGACCTCGCACCCGAAAAGGTCCGACTCGTACTCGGTGGCGTTGGTGGTGCCTTCGGAGCCCGCGAAGACATCTCGCTGCAGGTTCACACGTGCCTGCTCGCCCTACGCACGGGACGCCCCGTGAAGGTGCAATACAGCCGCGAAGAGAGCTTCTTCGGTCACGTCCACAGACACCCGGGCCGTATTCATCTGCGCCACCACGCCGATCGCTACGGCAAGCTCGTCAAGGTCGAGGGCTGGATGAAGCTCGACGGCGGTGCCTACGCCTCGACATCCTCCGCAGTTCTCATCAATGGCATCACCCACCTGCAGGGCCCGTACGCCTGTGACAACTCACGCCTCGATGCCTGGGCCACACGAACGAACAACCCACCCTGTGGAGCCATGCGCGGGTTCGGAGTCGTGCAGGCGTGCTTCGCCCATGAAGGCCAGATGGACAAACTTGCTGCGGCATTGGGTGTATCGCCCGTCGAGATTCGTCTGCGCAACGCGATGAAGACCGGCGACAAGCTCTTCACAGGGCAGGTCGTCGACAGTGTTGCGCCCGTCGCGCGCTGCATTCGCGAAACCGATGCAATTCCCTTGCCACCCGATTCACGGTACGGAACGGGTTCGCTCGAACTTCCGGGCGGTTCCGGACGTACGTCGGATCCCGGCCACATTCGCCGCGGCATCGGCTGGGGTGTATCGATCAAGAACCTGATGTACTCCGAAGGCTTCGACGACTCCGCCGAAGCACGTTGCACCCTCGCCGACGGCGTTGCAACGCTCAAATTCGCCACGGCCGAAGTCGGACAAGGATTCGTCGTACTTGCGCAACAGATCGCGCGCACGATTCTGGGTGTCGACACAGTGGTCCTCGACACGATCGACACCCAAATCGGCTCGGCCGGTTCCACATCCGCTTCACGCCAAACATGGATGAGCGGCGGCGCAGTCGATGGTGCCTGTCGACTCGTGCGCGAGCGCCTTTTCGAACATGTTGCCCACGTTCACAACCTCGATCCTCTGCAACTCACCGTCGAGGGCACCGAGATCGTCGACACGCTCGGACCGTTGCGTGTCCCGGTAGCCGAGGCCAGCAAAGATCTACGCATCGAACAGACGTTCCTGCACCAACACCGCCCGACGGAGGAACTCGACGAGAGCGGCCAGGGAAACTGCCACGTCGCTTTTGCCTTCGTGGCGCACCGTGCAGTGGTCGACGTCGACACCGAACTCGGCCTGGTCAAGGTCGTACAGATTGCGACAGCGCAGGACGTCGGACAGGTATTGAACCCACTTGCGCTGTTGGGCCAGATCGAGGGTGGTATCGCCCAGGGCCTCGGACTCGCGGTGATGGAAGAGATCGTGGTCGACCGGGGTGTCGTGAGGAACCCCAGCTTCACCGACTACCTCCTACCGACCGCACTCGACGCACCGGAAGTCGTTGCTATCCCGATCGAGGAATACGAACCCCTTGCACCGCTCGGCGCCAAGGGAGTAGGCGAACCTCCGTGCATCTCGGTCACGCCCGCAATAGTCGCAGCGATACGCAACGCAACGGGACGCGACATTGCGCGCACACCTGTGCGACCACAAGACATCTGCCTGCCGGCCTGAACCAGCGGGACAATCAGTCGAAAAGGTCGCGACCCTTCAGGTCGACGGCTGCCGCGAAGTGCCGTTCGGCCATCGATGCAATGAGTTGCTTTCCGCGTTCATTGCCGAGGTCGAAGGTTGCGCCCGTGAGGACGGCAGTCGAGGTACCACCGATGACGTGGGCAAGGCGGTAGTCGCGCATGAACGAATCGGCCGGGTAGTCGACGCCACCCTTGCGCAGTGCCTCGAGGTAGTGCTTGACCCACCGCTCTTCGTTCTTGCGACGCACCTCGACCGTGACGCTGCCACCCAGCAGGTATGCCAGGTCGTAGGCGGCCGGTCCGCGACCCAGGCTCTGCCAGTCAATGACGGCGACCCGGTCGCGGTCGAACATCAGGTTGTCGACGCGATAGTCGAGGTGCAGCATCGTCCATGGCGCCTTCGAGAACTCTTCACACGCGTGCCAGTAGTTCGTCGAGATCCATTCACCAAGGGCAAGGCCCTCTGCCGACAGCATGTTGCCGAAGTTCGGTTGAAACATCTGCCAAAGGGCGGGCCACATCTGCGCAAAGGCTTGAATGCGCTCGTGAACGGTGCTGGGCGCCCAAGCGATGGCCGGATCATCTGTCTTGCCCCACCAGCTGGCGTGCACGGCAGCAAGGGAATCAATGGCTGCGATGGCCTGTGCATCGGACATGCCTTCGATCTGCGAGACCATCGACAAGCCACCCATGTCTTCCATCACGATGACGAAGTTCGCAGTGCCCGACTGAATGTCGGCGAAGTAAGCCTTGGGGACGAAGGCCACCGTCCGGTCGGCGCACTTCGTGTAGAAGTTCACCTCTGCCTCGTACATACCGAGCGAGATTCCCTGTTCGCGGTTTGCATCTGCGCGTGACGGCAACTTCACCACGACCGAGGCCGGCCCCGATCCGCTCGAGTAGTCGATTTTTGCGCGGTAGATCTCGCCCATCACGCCGACTCCCTCGCCGATCTGCGCGAGGTCGATCGAGCGAATGGAGCCCGTCTGCACCTTTCCGCCGGCCTTCAAGGCCGTTTCCAGCCAGGCCGCAGTCACTTCGGTTACGTCGGAGGGAATCGCCACACTTGCCATGCGCCGACACTAGTCGGCAAGGCCGAAAATGCGCCTCACGTAGTCATTGACGAACACGCCCTGCGGGTCGAGTTCACGGCGCGCCGCGAGAAATGCGCTCCACTCGGGGTACAGGGGCGCCAACTCCTCGGCACCGAGAAAGTGCAACTTCCCCCAGTGCGGACGGCCTCCGAGGCCGCGCATGATCGACTCAACCTCGCGGAAATACGCCTCGAAGGGAGTCCCCTTGTACATGTGCACCGCCACATAGGCGCTTTCCCGTCCGTTCGCCGTCGAAAGAAACAGGTCGTCGCCGGCCGTGAAGCGCACCTCCACGGGAAAACTGATGCGCAGTCCTTTTGCGTCGATCATCTTGCGCACTTGGGAGACCGCCTCCGCGCACGCGGCACGTGGAATCGAATACTCCATCTCGACGAAGCGCACGCGACGGGGGCTCGCAAACACCTTGTGGCTGGCATTCGAATACGACACCTGGCCGGAGCTGGGCAGTGCGGTTGCGAAACGTGGGATCAACGACGGAGCCGCGCGGCCGACCCGACACACCGCACCGAACGCCGTGTTCTCCAGGAAAGACTTCTGCCACCACTCCCGCAAGCGCGGCATCGGGGACGCGGGCTCGTCGGTGCGGTTGTTCCGCTTCGTGATCGCCCAACCCGTGTGGGGAATCCAGAAGAACTCGAAGTGGTCGTTCTCCCCGACGAGTTCGTCGAGACCCGACAG
Source organism: Actinomycetota bacterium (assembly GCA_046082705.1). Classification (GTDB taxonomy): domain Bacteria; phylum Actinomycetota; class Acidimicrobiia; order Acidimicrobiales; family Ilumatobacteraceae; genus F1-20-MAGs119. Next base: position 5,676 of record JBJTYJ010000261.1, read on the forward strand.
CACGGCATCGAGGCGCGTGGGAGTCTCGACGGCCGACAAAAAGAACGCGGACACCACACGCAGGCGCACCGACGTGATGATCCCGAGCGAACCGACTCCTACCACCGCAGCGCGGAACATGCTCCCGTCGGCTCTCGTGAACCGGCGCTCGGCACCCGTCCCGTCGACGAGAGTGATTCCTACCACCTGTCCCGCAATTCCCGTCAGTCCCGCACCGGTGCCGTGCGTCGACGTCGAAATTGCACCCGAGATCGACTGGTAGGCGATGTCACCAAGGTTGGCCAACGCCCAGCCCTGGCGTGCGAGCGCCTCGTTCAAATCCGCGATCGTCACTCCGCCATCCACTTCGACCTCGCCTGACGATTCGTCGGTGCGTTCGACACGACCGACGCGATTCATCTCTCGCAGGTCGACGAGCACGTCGTTGGCAACCGCGGTCGCCGTGAAACTGTGACCCGACCCGACGGCCTTCACGCGCCGCCCATCACGGAGTGCATCGGTGACGATCGCCCGAACTTCGCCCGCCGACCGGACAACCCTCCACGAGGCCGGGTAGGCGTGTTGGTTTCCGGCCCAGTTGTGCCACTTCTTGCCGACCCTTTTAACCACGGTCGACAAAGTACCCTTTGGCGAATGTCAAAGCTGTCGGTTCGCAAATGGTTTTCGTCCCGCGAGGAAACCGTGTCGGTGTTCGGTCGAACCTTGCCGTCGCCTTCGATTCGCGCAATCGCTGCCGCGGTCGTCGTGAATCCGTTTGCGGGCCGCCACGTCGAGGATCTGTCGCCCCTGATTGCAGCGGCGCCGGATCTGTCGGCAGAGTTGGCACGTCGCTGCCTTGCGGTGCTCGGTGCCGGCCCCGACGGGATCACTGCATACGGCAAAGGCGCCATCGTCGGTCTCGATGGCGAGGCCGAGCATGCCGCAGCTCTCATCCACCCAACCTTCGGCGCAGCGGTGCGCGCCGCCATCGGGGGTGGAGCAGCCATCATCCCTTCGACGAAGGTCGTCGCTGCTGCCGGGTTTCGCCTCACGATGCCCGTGACGAACCGTCACGACATCTGGGTGTTCGACGACATGGACGCAGCGTCTTTCGCCATCGACGATGCCCCCCGACCAGACGAAATCGTCGTGGCCCTCGTCTACGCCACGGGTGGCCGCCCGGGGCACCGAATCACCAAGCCCACCTGAACCACAGAATCGGATTCGTTACATGTTCAAGGCAATCATCCTGCTCACCCGTGGCTCAGACCAGAATCCGGAGGACTTTCGTCGTTGGTGGCTGGAAGCACACGCGCCGTTGGCGCGACAGCTACCCGGTCTTCGCAGCCTGGTCTTCAACCTCGTTTCGTCGGACCTCAACGGCGACGCTGAACTGCCCTACGACGGCGTCTCCGAGCTGTGGTTCGACAGCCGGGAGGCTTTCGATGCCGCCTATGCCACGGATTTGGGAAAAAGGGTCGCATCCGACTCGCTGCAACACGTCCGCGGTCGTTTACGGTTGTTCGTTGAAGAGCACGTTCAGGAAAGGCTGAAGTCATGACTGCAGTTGAGAACAACCCGGGTGTTTCCCAGTCCCGCGGAGCCAAGGTCCAAGAGATCTTGAAGACGGACACGCGTCCGGTGCCGAAAGCCTTTCTCGACTTCGCCAGCCCCTACGTCGGATCCGAGGAAGTACCGAAGTCTCGCTTCACGTCGCCCGAGTTCGCGGCACTGGAAAAACAATACGTCTGGATGAAAACGTGGCAGTTTGCATGTCTCGAAGACGAGATCAAGGAACCCGGCTCGCACGTCGTCTACGACGTCGCCGACGAGTCACTCATCATCATCCGCAGCAAGGACGGCCAAATTCGCGCCCTGCACAACGCGTGCATGCACCGCGGGACGCGTCTTGTCGACAATGAAGGTCGCGTCGACTCTTTCGTCTGCCCGTTCCATGGCTGGGAGTGGGACAACAAGGGTGACCTCGTGAACGTGCCCGGGTCGTGGGACTTTCCGCAGTTCATCCATGGCTCGAAGTCCACGTGTCTGCCCCAGGCGAAGGTTGCCACGTGGGATGGCCTCGTCTTCATCAACTTCGACCAGAACGCCCGGCCTTTCGAGCAGTACGCCGCGAAGATGATTGAGCACTTCAAGGAGTTCCCGCTTTCCAAGCGCTACAAGGCCTTCCACGCAGTGAAGGAAGTCGAGTGCAACTGGAAGGTTCTGATGGAAGCCTTCAGCGAGGGCTACCACGTTCTCGTCACGCACCCACAGATCGTTCCGTTCTGCGGTGACGAGAACAGCGAGTACTCGATCTACTCCGACAACCCCGAGGTCACCCGATTCTTCAACCCGTTCGGCGTGCAGTCTCCCCACATTCTCGAGACCCTCTCCGAAGAGACGATCGCCGAGGAGTTCGTGGCGTTCTCCAGCCGCAGTCGTGGCTACTCCGACCAGACTCGACCAGAAGTACCGGCGGGTGTCGACGCTCGCGCGTACGTCGCAGAGACGTTCCGCGAGCGCATGTCGGCAATGTTCCGGGCGAACCTCGACAACTACTCCGATTCCGAAATTCTCGATGCGGTGCTGTACCACCTGTTCCCGGCCTTCGCCCCCTGGGCGGGCATCGGCCAACCCCTCATGTACCGCTGGCGCCCCGGCCGCACTCCGGACACCGCGTTCATGGACGTCATACGCATGGTGGTCGTTCCCGACAACGAGCCCAAGCCAGATCCGGCGCCGGCGACCCGTCTGCGCCGCGACCAACGCTGGGTCGAAGCACCCGGCATGGCCGGACTCGCCGATGTCTTCGAACAGGACATGTCGAACGTCCCATTCGTGCAGCAGGGACTCAAGTCGACGGGCAAGAAGACCGTCACTTATGCCAACTACATGGAAGGCAAACTGCGTCACTTCCACAAGATGCTCGACATGTACATCGAAGAGGGCCTGCGTGGCGACGGCAAGAGCCTCGACGTCCTTGACCAGTATCGCGTGGGTGCGCAACTCGACTGAGGCGACGTGTCACGCCGACTAACGTCGTGAGTCGGGGGTAATCACGTGTTGTCAGCCAAAGAAGCCGGGCAGGTTTTCGTCACTCCGGCTGCGTACGCCGACGAGAATCTCTTTCATCAGGCTTGCGCCATCTTGCGTCGTGAAGACCCCGTTCATCTAGTGGAACACGAGAACTTCAATCCGTTCCACGCCGTGACGAGGCACGCCGACGTCTTGTCGGTGGAGCTGCGCAGCAACGTCTTTCGCAACGAGCCGCGCTCGGTTCTCGGCACCCGGGCCGACGACGAGCGCACCGCAAAGAACGGCAACCTGCTTCGCACGCTGATCCACGTCGATGGCGAAGAGCACCGCGCCCTGCGCGGAGTCACCTCCGACTGGTTCCTGCCCAAGAGTCTCGCCAGGCTCGATTCGCGACTTTCCGGCCTGGCCCGGGCCTCGGTCGACCGGATGGTCGAACTCGGCGGCGAATGCGACTTCGCCCGCGACATCGCGATGCCGCTTCCGTTGAACGTCATTCTTGCGATTCTTGGCCTTCCCGAGAGCGACTACCCACGCATGCTGAAGCTCACGCAGGAACTCTTCGGCAGTGCGGACGAAGAAATGCGACGCGGTTCGAGTCCCGAGGACCTGATAGCCGTCGTTCAGGACTTCTTCGCCTACTTCACGGAACTCACCCGTCAACGCCGAGAAGAACCACAAGACGACCTGACATCGGTCATTGCCAATGCGTTGATCGAGGGACAGCCCCTCACCGACATGCAAACGATCTCGTACTACGTGATCGCCGCAACGGCGGGCCACGACACAACTTCCGCCTCCATGGCCGGCGGCCTTCATGCGCTCATCGAGAACCCCGATCAACTGGAATTGCTGAAGACGCACCCCGAGCACATCGCGACCGCTGTCGACGAGATCATCCGTTGGGTCACGCCGGTCAAGCACTTCATGCGCAACGCCGTCGAAGACGCAGAGGTCGGCGGAAAGATGATCCGCAAGGGCGAGTGCCTGCTCCTGTCGTACCCTTCCGCAAATCGTGACGAGTTGGTGTTCACCAACCCCGAACGATTCGATGTCACGCGGAGCCCGAACAAGCACCTCGCGTTCGGCTTTGGCGTTCACTATTGCCTCGGTGCCTTGCTCGCACGCATGGAACTGCGGGCCTTGCTGACCGAACTCATCCCCCGCCTCGACCACGTGGAATTGGCCGGGGAACCCGCTCTCATGAAGACGCTTTTCGTGGGCGGCCTGAAGCGCCTGCCGATCAAGTATTCGGTACGAGAAGCCGCGTGACGCAGGTCGACGATGCGGCAGGGCCGCAGGGCGCCTTCGGCGTGTTGCGTCTCAGATCGTTCCGCCTGTTGTGGTTCAACACGCTCGGGTTCGTTCTCGTTCAGTCCACGCAGCGATTCGCTTTCGTCTGGTTGATTCTCGAACTCGGCTCGAAGTCCGACGTCAGCGGTCGGCTCTTGTTCGTCATGGGTCTACCAGCGCTGTTCATCTCGCTTCCCGTGGGCGTCATGTCAGACCGCATCAATCGCCGTCTGCTGCTTCTTCTCAGCCAAACCGGAGTGTTCACGGTGACGCTCGTGACCGCC
>JBJTYJ010000262.1:0-3581 GCA_046082705.1 Actinomycetota bacterium
GTCGAGCACCGACCTGCGTTGTCGTGTCACCGATGGCAGACCACTCGACTATCTCGTTCCCGAGCCGGTCATTGCCATCATCCGAAAGCGCGGCCTCTACGGCTTGCGTGTCGGTGCGAAACTGTGACGGCAATCGAATCACGTCGTCGACGTCGTACGACTTGGGCGCTTGTCTGCGGTCTTGTCGGTGCACTTATGTTGCCGTCGGGTCTCGTTCTCTCTGCGAACTCACTCCTCAACTCCACTGATGGCGACAGCGTCGACGCGTCCGACATCCTGCGCATTCCTTCTACTCCCGCGGCGCTCCTCGCCGTTGTCGACGCGGGCGGTCTCCTCGCTTCGTTGCAGATGGTCGCACTTGCGCCGGGTGGCATCGGCGGAACCGTCGTGTCGATTCCCGTCAACTCGGCCGCAATCGTGGGCGAGGGCGAAACGCCGCGGCGTCTCTACGACGCTTTCCTCGCCGGTGGCATCGCGGCGCTCACCTCTGACGTCGAGGGCCTGCTGAACGTTACGTTCGCCACCAGTGCCGCGGTCACCGCGGGCGATCTCACGCCGTTGCTTGCGTCGATCACCAACGTGACGGTCGAATTCGACCGGCCGGTGAAGGGTGTCCTTGGGGGAGTCGTCACCGACGTCTTGCCCGCTGGTCGTCAGTCGATCAGCGCCGAGCAGGTGGCAAAGGCCCTTGCGGCGATCGAACCGAACGCCGCCGAAGCCGACCGACTGCCCTTGCTCAAGTCGTTGTGGGTGGGCGTCGGCGTAAGCCAGCGCAATCCGCAGATCGATCTGACTTCGACGACAGCGAGCGTCCTTTCGGGTGACACGACAACCACCGCACTGGGCGCACCGACAATCGACATGAAGGGGTTCATCGACCGACTGCTTGCCGGTCAGGTGCAGGTGTGGCAGTTCGCCGGTACGGCCGTCGCACAAGGTGACGCCAACCCGAACGGCCTCGACTGGTACGCACTCGACCGCGCGGAGGTCATTCTCGTCACCGCCTGCGTCGTGCCGTCGTCGGTGTCGTCACTCTTGGCGTCGATCAACGTGCAGATCGACAGCCCCTTCAACGACGCCGCAATCACGCGCGAGGCAATCCTGCGATTCATGTCGCTCGGCGTGAATATTGTTCTCATCCGCGAAATCACCGACCCGCCGCAGCAGGCCACCATCGCCGCGATCGCGGACGTCGCCCTCGAATCAGAAGTCGCCGGCTACGCACCGGCTCTTGGCGCGATGGAAATACACCGCCAGAAGGTTCCGATCGAGGGCGTCGATCTGCGTCTGACCCTCGGTATCGACTTCGAGAACTTCGTTCGCACGAATCCTTCCGACGGATTGATTTCCGCCTCAACCACCACGACAGCAGGTGAACAGTGATCGACATCGACTCCCGCGACCTCGCTGTCGGAATTGCCCGAATTGCCGACGACAAGAAGGCTGACGACGTTCTCATCATCGCCGTCGGTGACGTTCTGTCGATCACCGAATACTTCGTTCTCGCAAGCGCAAGCAACCGGCGCCTCGTCGCGACAGTTGCCGACGAAGTCACCGCCCGGATCCGCGAAACCTACGGTCGGTCGCCGCTGCGTACCGAAGGCATGAGCGAGCAGCTGTGGGTTCTCGTCGACTACGGCGACGTCGTCGTTCACGTCTTCGCCGAAGAGACGCGCCGCTACTACGAAATCGAACGGCTCTACAAAGACGTCCCCAAGGTCGACTGGAAGTCCCCCGCGGCCTGATTCGCCGTGCGGAATCGCGGTGCTCTGCGCTAGAGTCTCGTCACTTCATTCGGGGCTATAGCTCAGTTGGTAGAGCGCTTCCATGGCATGGAAGAGGCCAGGGGTTCGATTCCCCTTAGCTCCACATTTTCCCCGCAGATCCGACGCCGCCGGCGGTTGCGTAGTCTGGTGCGATGAGCGACACCACATCACTGAAGGTCGAATTCCTTTTCCACATGCACGGCACGTTGGCCGACCCCGTGGTCATTCCCAACGGTCCTGCCGGAACGCGCGTAATTGTCGGCATCACCGGCGGAACGGTGAAGGGGCCGAAGGTCAACGGCACGGTTGCGCACCTTGGAGCCGACTGGCTGACGCTGCGGGCAGACGGTACGGCGCAACTCGACGTGCGTGCGCTCATCACCACCGATGACGGCGCATCGATCCACGCCCATTACCTCGGCATCATGTCGCCCGGCGCCGACGGTGCACCGCGCATCGTCACCGCCCCGCTGTTCGAGGCAGGCGACGAGCGTTACACGTGGTTGAACGGCCTGCAGGCCGTCGCGGTTGGTGCACCCGGTGCGGGTAGCGTCGACTACGACGTGTACCGCATTCTCTAGTTGGTCAGAGAACGAAGTTCACCAGTCGTCCGGGGACGATGACCTCTTTTTTCGGCGTCGCGCCGGCGAGAAGTTCGATGACCTTGGGGTCGGACATTGCGACGGCTTTCGTCGCTGCTTGGTCGGCGCCGACGGCAACGTTGATGCGGTGCTTGACCTTGCCGTTGATCTGCACGGGTATCTCGATGGTGTCACTGGCGAGGAGTGCGGGGTCGGCGGTGGGGAATGGCTCGTAGGTGACCGTCGAAGTGTGGCCGATGCGGTTCCAGATCTCCTCGGCGATGTGCGGGCAGAGGGGTGACAACATGATCGCCAGCGGTTCGGCGACCTCGCGTGGGCAGGTGTTGCGTTCGGTGACGAACGGAGTGAGGGCGTTGTTGAGTTCGATCAACTTCGCGATGGCGGTGTTGAAGCGCAGGTTGTCCAAGTCGGCACCGACGCCGTCAATGCACTTGTGGAGAGCGCGGCGGATGTCGTCGGAGGCCGGCTCGTCGGAGACGCGTGTTTCGCCCGAGTCTTCGTCGACGATGTTGCGCCACACGCGCTGGAGGAAGCGCTGCATGCCGACGACGTCGCGGGTGTTCCACGGACGGCTGGCTTCGAGCGGGCCCATCGACATTTCATAGAGGCGGAAGGTGTCGGCGCCGTATTCGGCGTACATGTCGTCGGGCGTGACGATGTTCTTCAGGCTCTTGCCCATCTTCCCGTACTCGCGTGACACCTCTTCGCCCTCGAAGAAGTACGTGCCGCCGCGTTCTTCGACTTCGTTCGCCGGAACGGGCTGGCCGCGCATGTCGCGGTACGCGTAGGCCTGGATGTAGCCCTGGTTGAAGAGGCGATGGAACGGCTCTTCGGATGACACGTGGCCGAGGTCGAAGAGAACCTTGTGCCAGAAGCGCGAATAGAGCAGGTGCAATACCGCGTGCTCGACGCCGCCGACGTAGAGGTCGACGCCACCGGTGTGGCCGGGTTCCTTCGGGCCCATCCAGTAGCGCTCGACGTCGGGATCGACGAATGCAGCATCGTTGGACGGGTCGAGGTAGCGCAGTTCGTACCAGCACGAACCTGCCCATTGGGGCATCACGTTCACTTCGCGGCGGTACTGCTTCGGTCCGTCACCGAGGTCGAGTGTGACGGTCACCCAATCGCCCACGCGTGCGAGTGGCGGGATGGGACGGGTGACGTCATCGTTGGGGTCGAGTGCCTGCGGCTTGAAGTCGGCGAGCTCGGGAAG
>JBJTYJ010000263.1:0-5360 GCA_046082705.1 Actinomycetota bacterium
GACGCCGAGTCGTGCCGCAACTTCCACGTACACCTGCCACTCCTGCCGGATGTCGCCGCGCATCTCGAGCACCGCGGGCGTGTAGTGCTGGTACGGCTCGTCGAACCAACGGTCGATCGTCGTCGGAACATCGGGACGCTCGAGGCTGAGCGTGCTGGCAATGACGTAGTGAGCAAGCTTTGCCGTCGGCGACATGTGCACGTCCATGAGAACGTGAATGTCGAGCGCGGACAACGCCTCGACCGTGGTGCGCTGGTCGGGCCAAGCCACCACCGGGTTGCCACCCAACGTGAAGAGTGCGCGAATCTGACCCTCCCCTTCGAGGAGAATCTCCTCGGCGAGCGTCGACGTCGCAGCCTGGCCGCGTTGGTTGTAGATGTCGCGGATGCGCGACTTCGGCCCCTTCGTCAGCGCCTCCGGCCGCGGCGCCACCACCTGCGCGCGCAACGGCCCGGGCGGTGTCAACAATCCACCCGGGTTGCGGATCGTCTCGCCGGCGCGGTTGTAACGACCGCACAGGGTGTTGATGGCGAGCACGAGATGCTCGGTCAGCGAGGAGTGCGGTGCCATGTCGGGGCCCGTACCGGTCGTCAGCGCACCACGCTTGCCGCCGGCGAAACGGCGCGCAGCCTCGGCAATGAGACCCTTGTCGACACCGGTGCGCTGGCTCGCGTAATCGAGCGTGAAGGGATCGACGGCAATGCGCAATTCGTCGATGCCGTTCACGTGTTGCGCAACGAAGTCGCGGTCGTACATGTCATGTTCGAGGATCTCGCGGATGAACGCCGACAACAGCGTCGGGTCTTCACCGGCACGGACAGGCAGGTACAAGTCGGCGTAGTGCGCGACCTCGGTGAAACGCGGGTCGACGACGATGAGGAACAGGCCGTTCTCCTTGAGGCGCTTCAAGCGCATCAGTGGGTTGAAACCCGGCAGACCACCCGGGTAACCGAAGCTGCTGACGATCGTGTTGCACCCGACGATGCACGCAACATCGGCCGTATCGAGGGCGTGAACGCCCGCACCCCATGCGCCGTGGCGCAACGGTGCGATTGCCTTGCCCGGCTGGTCGATCGACGAAGACGTGTAGAAACTTGGTGAACCGATCGACGAATGGAACGCCATCGCGATCGGCAGACCCGTCGCGTTCTGGTACGCGGCCGTGCCGCAGTACGACGCCACGGATCGCGGACCGTGCTTGGCCAGAATCCCTGCGACCTTCTCGGCGATCTCATCGAAAGCGGAATCGGTCGCGATGGGCTGGTGCGAGTCGCCCACTTTTTTCATGCTCTGACGGAGACGCCCGGGGTGTTCGTGTTGATGACCGAGATGACGGCCCTTCACGCACGTGTATCCCTCGTACACCGGGTCCTCGAGAACCCCGCGAACGGTCTGCACCGCGTTGGTCTCGACGTCGACATCGACGTCGATTGCACAACCCGCGTGACAGAACCGACAAAACGTGCGCTTCGTCTCGATACCCATGAATCCCCCGATTCGACGTGTTCCCGAAAACTACACCAGCCCGAAAACGCAGAAAAGCCCCGGCGTGAGCCGGGGCTTTCCGCGAAGGGTTGTGACGTGTCAGCCGAGAAGGATCTCGGAAAGCAGCCAGAGGACCAGCCACAGCACGCCACCGGCGATGAGGGCGTTCTTGTGGCTCTCGTATGGCCACAGCAACTTGTTGGTTGCCGCAGTGCCGCCGAGGAGACCGAGTGCATTGATCTGCAGGATCGCGATGATCGCAAGGGCGATGATGAAGAAGGTCCACGCATTGCCGCTGGTCGCGTCGGCGAATGCGCCGCTGTAGAAGTGCGCCGCGCCGACCATGAAGAACAGCATCGAGAAGGAGAAGATGAAGTTCTGACGCGACACGAGCAGCGCGCGACGACCCGCACCGGCAGCGGCGGGGTCGGCATCCTTGCCACCGAGCACGTTGACGGCGTTGGCCAGAACGACACGCTGGTTCTTCCAGATGACCATCCACACGTTGGCTGCCATGAGGATGCCGAGCACCATTCCGACGCTGATCGCCACGTTGTGTCCGATACCGAAGAGCGACGAACCGGACATGAAGTCCTTGAAGTAGTTCTCGATGAGGCCGGTGATGAGAAGGCCCGTGACGAGCGTTGCAATGGCCGCCCAGCGGAACCACCACAGCGCGCGGCGCGCAACCTTGTCGATGGCGATGTTGCGGGCCTTGCCCTCGTCACCGAAGGCCGCGAACGCGGGAACCTGGACGAGATTGAAGTAGTAGAGGAGGCCGATCCAGCAGATGCCGGCGACGACGTGCAACCAGCGGAACGCGAAGTTTCCGAGGTAGTCACGGGTGAGGAGTTCGAGTGCTTGCATTGGCTTTGCTCCCTTGATTGGGCACGAGTGATTTCATTGAGAAAGTACCAGCCTCCCAAGGGGGTGGGGCGGACCGCTCTCGGGTGGGGGCAGTAGGGTGAAGCCGCCATGGCCCACGAATTCATCTATACGTGTTACAAACTCGGCCGCTTCTACCCCCCGGATCGCACGATCCTCGAGAACATCTCGCTCTCCTTCTACCCCGGGGCCAAGATCGGCGTGATCGGGTCGAACGGCAGCGGCAAGTCGAGCCTTCTGCGCATCATGGCCGGCATGGACGACGGGTATTCGGGCGAGGCCCGACTAACCCCCGGGTTCAGCGTCGGTCTCCTCGAGCAAGAACCCCACCTCGACCCGACCAAAGACGTTCTTGGAAACGTCATGGATGGTGTCGCGCCGGTGCGTGACCTGCTGGCCCGCTACGAGGAAGTCATGGCGATGTGGGGCGACCCCGACGCCGACTTCGAAAAGGTCGGCGCACTGCAGGCCAATCTCGAAGACAAAATCGCCGCGGCCGATGCGTGGAGCCTTGACCGCAACGTCGAGATTGCGATGGACGCATTGCGCTGTCCCCCGAACGACGCCGACGTCACGAAACTCTCGGGTGGTGAACGTCGCCGCGTCGCACTGTGCCGACTGCTGCTCAGCCGCCCAGACCTCCTGCTGCTCGACGAACCCACCAACCACCTCGACGCGGAGAGCGTGCTGTGGCTCGAACGGTTCCTCTCCGAGTATCCCGGCACGGTCGTCGCCATCACTCACGACCGCTACTTCCTCGACAACGTCGCGAAGTGGATTCTCGAACTCGACCGTGGTCGCGGCTATCCGTTCGAGGGCAACTACACGAGTTGGCTCGAGCAGAAGCAGGCTCGCCTCGCCCAGGAAGAAAAATCGAACGAGATGCGCGCGCGCACGTTGCAGCGCGAACTCGAGTGGGTGCGCATGTCGCCGAAGGCTCGGCAGGCAAAGGGCAAGGCCCGTCTTGCAGCGTACGAAAAACTGCACGCCGAAGCCGAAGCCGCCGAACGCGGACCCGATCGTTTGGAAATCGCCATCCCTGCCGGACCGCGACTCGGCGACACAGTCATCAAGGTCGAGGGTCTGTCGAAGGGCTACGGCGAACGACTGCTCATCGACGATCTCTCCTTTTCACTGCCGCCCGCAGGCATCGTCGGCATCATCGGACCCAACGGCGCCGGCAAGACGACGCTCTTCCGCATGCTCGCCGGCCTCGAAGCACCCGACTCCGGCACCGTGACGGTCGGCGACACCGTCCAGTTGAGCTACGTCGACCAGAACCGCGACGACCTCGACCCGAAGGCAACCGTCTACGAGGAAATCACGGGTGGTGTCGAACACATGAAGGTCGGTGGACGCGAAGTACACGGCCGCGCCTACGTCGCCAGTTTCAACTTCAAGGGAAGCGACCAGCAGAAGTTGGTCGGTGACCTCTCGGGTGGAGAGCGCAACCGCGTTCACCTCGCCAAACTGCTGAAGCGCGGCGGAAACGTGCTGCTGCTCGACGAACCGACGAACGACCTCGACGTCGACACCCTGCGCGCACTCGAAACGGCCCTCGAAAGCTTCCCCGGTTGTGCGGTGGTCATCAGCCACGACCGTTGGTTCCTCGACCGCATCGCAACCCACGTTCTCGCCTTCGAGGGCGACAGCCAGGTGCGCTGGTTCGAAGGCAACTTCAGCGAATACGAATCGTGGCGACGCAAAGAGCTCGGTTCTTCGGTCGACCAACCACACCGCATCAAGTACAAGCCCCTCAATCGATGAACACCCCGACGAGCCTCCGGGTCATCCGCTGGGTGTGCGCCGTCGTGTTCGTTTGCGGCATCGCGGGCATCATCGTCTCGTCGATCAACGGCAACAACGAGGGCTGGGTCGTCACAATCGGCCTCACCACCACGCTCGCCGCGATCACGCTCATCATCGCGTCAACGGTCGCGTCACGTTCACGAATCCCCGCTTTCAACGACGTCGCCGCCGAGAAACTCGAATCGCTCATCTCGGCCGAGGTTACGAACGGCGCGAACGAAGATGCCCTGCGCGACATCGTGCGCCGTGCCGTGGAACTCGGAAGACAGTCATTGTGACCGACCCCGCCGTCATCGCCGACGACCATCGTCTCGCTGCCCACCTCGCCCACGAAGCGGGTGTCCGTCTGAATGCGCTGCGCAACCAACTCTTCGCAGAGAACGCCTCGCCGTGGCACGTCATGGACACCGGCGATGCGACGGGTCACCGCTATCTCATGGATGCCCTCGCAGAACACCGACCGGGCGAAGCGGTGCTGTCGGAAGAAGGTGCGGACAACGCAAAACGCCTGAGTGCCGACCGCGTGTGGATCATCGACCCCCTCGACGGAACGAACGAATACGGCGAGCGCGGCCGGTCCGACTGGGCCATCCACGTCGCGCTGTGGGAGAAGGGCGACCTCGTCGCCGGCGCGGTTTCGCTTCCCGCCGTCGGAATCACGCTCGACACCCACCCGTCGACCAAACCGACGCTGCCGCCCAAGCCCGACCGAAAAGTTCGCCTCATCACCTCGCGAAACCGAGCCCCCTATTCGGCCATCCTCGTCGCCAATGCAATCGATTGCGATGCGATGCGACTCGGTTCGGCCGGAGCAAAGGCCATGGCCGTTGTCCTCGGCGAAGCCGACATCTACGTACACGACGGCGGCCAACACCAGTGGGACTCCGCGGCACCCGTCGCCGTTGCGCGCGCTGCAGGCTTTCACACCAGCCGCGTTGACGGCTCCCCCCTCGTCTACAACGAACGCGACACGTGGTTGCCCGACCTTCTCATCTGCCGGCCCGAACTTGCCGAGCCGGTGATGCAGGCGCTCTGGAACAACGCCTGACGCGCACTCGCGCGACTCAGCGGATGTAGTCGTTCGTGTGTTCGCCGAGACGCGGCACGGGCCCTGGTCGCAACGGGTACCCGTCGAAGTCGACCTGATTACTCACGGCCTCTTAGGGCTCTTCGCCGTCGCG
>JBJTYJ010000264.1:0-5501 GCA_046082705.1 Actinomycetota bacterium
GCGATGACTACCTTCGCGCCAACGGCATGAAGAACGCGCGCGAAGCGCACGCCGAGGCCAGACGAGGCGCCGGTGACGATGGCAACACGGCCATCGAGACGAAACTGCGAGAGGGGGTCGAGGTTCTGTGGCACGATCTCCACCATGCCAGAAACAGCCGAGAAATCGGAAAGCCAGCCCCTGATCGTTCTCGTTCACGGCGCATGGCACAGGGCGTGGTGTTGGGCGGCGTTGCAGTCGGAACTCGACAGCCGGGGCATCGCCTCGATTGCGATCGACCTGCCCGGCCACGGCACGTCGACGCTCCCCTTCGGCGACTTGCACGGCGATGCCCAGCACGTTGCCGACGTGGCCGTGCGATTCTCCCGTCCGATCGTCCTCGTCGGGCACTCGTACGGCGGCGCCGTCATCACCGAGGCGGCCCACCGCATCGAACACGCCGGGCAAGCACGCGTTGCTCACCTCGTCTATCTCGCTGCCTTCTGCCCCGATGCGGGCGAGTCGGTGATGGACCTCGCACGACACGAATCCGGCGGGCCCGTCGACCTCGGCGATGCGATGATTCCCGTCGATGGCGGTCTCTCCGTCCTCGACCCCACGAAGGCCGCGCCGGCCCTCTACGGCGACTGCGATGCACGGTCCGTTGCGGCCTCACTCGAACGCCTGTGTCCGCAACCGCTCGCAACGATAATTCAGCCCGTCACGGATGCCGCATGGCGCCGCGTACCGACCACGTACGTCGTCTGCACCCGCGACCGCTCTGTGCATCCCGGAAACCAGGAATACATGGCCGCAAGATGCGCGAACATCGTGCACCTCGACACCGACCATTCACCGTTTCTCTCGAAGACGACTGAAACGGCCGACGTGATTGCGAGCGTGGCCTCGTGAAAATCCGCGTCGGTTACGGACTCGGTGTTCGTACACAGTTGAACGACACGTCGTTCTTCGATGTCGTCGACGCCCTCGAAGATCTGCGCTACGACAGCCTGTGGGTGAGCGAGCGCATCGGCTCGGAGTGCCCCGACCCCGTGGTGGCGATGTCGGTGGCAGCGGCGCGCACGAAGAAGCTGAAGTTCGGGATGAGCGTGATGGTGCTGCCCGGCCGCAACCCCGTGCTTCTCGCCAAGCAACTCGCCACCCTCGACCGCATGTCGAACGGTCGACTCCTGCCCGCATTCGGCCTCGGAGTCGCCGACGCCGCCGAGCAGCAAGCCTTCGGTGTCGAACGCGGCGAACGCGCGAAGATGTTCGACGAGGCACTCGACGTGATGCGCAAGTGCTGGCTCGACGACGTAGTAAACCACGAGGGCAAGTGGTTCACGTTGCAGGGCCTGCGTGTCGAACCGAAGCCCAAGCAACAACCACCCGACGTGTGGCTCGGCGGCATCGCACCCAGCGAACTGAAGCGCGTCGCGCGCATGAGCGACGGCTGGCTGCCGAGTTTCGTCATGCCCGACGAGGCCGCAACAGGTTGGGAAACCATCAACGCCCACGCCGCGGAACTGGGTCGCAGCATCGAAGACGAACACTTCGGCGTTCTCATCCCCTATCGCTTCGGCCCACTTCCCGCGGCACTCGCCGCGGGTCTCGGCGCACGCCGGCCCGATCTTGCCGACCCCGGTGTTCTCATCCCGAACGGCTGGGACGAGCTCGTGGTACGCATCAAGGAATTCATCGCAATAGGTGCGAGCAAGTTCGTCGTTCTGCCCCTCGTGGAACCGGCCGGATCGGTTGCTTGGATTAGGCATCTCGAAGAGGCCGCCGATGTCGTCATTCCATTGCAAACCTGAAACCCCGCGTCGTGCCGGCGCCCTCCTGATCGCGACGACGTTGTTGCTGACCGCTTCGGTCGCACCCCTCAACGCATCCGCACCCGAAAAGAGATCCCGCAAACCCCGCGTTCTCGTCCTCGGCGACTCGGTCTTTTCGATGTTGCTCGTCGCCGACGAGGCGCTCGCCGAACTGAACGACATCATCCCCGTCATCTACCGCGGCCAGCCCTGCCAGAAGTTGTTGACACGGGGCTGCATACCCGAGGTCGAACTCAGCGCGTTGCAGCAGTTCCGCAACGCACGGGGTGAATTCACCGACGCGGTCGTTGTTGCAACCGGCTACAACGAGAACCGACCCGACGCACTGCGTGAGTCGCTTGCTGAGTTCCGCCGCGAAGCCAAGCGTCAGAAGGTGAAACTGATCTGGGCGACGTACCGCATCGCCGGAAACGTCAAAGGCAAGGCAACGCAGTTCAACTCCGAACTTCGTCGGGCACAAAAGCGCGACATCGTGTTCGACGTCTTCGACTGGAACCGACTTTCAGGCAACCGTCCGTCGTGGTTCTCGGGCGACAAGGTGCACCTCTCGCGCGGCGGCACCGTCAACCTCGCACGTCAGCTCGGCAAATTCCTGAAGCGAACCCTCGCTACGACAGAGTCGACCACAACGCAAGGGTGACCCCCGCCGCCACGAGTCGGTACCAACCGAAGTGCGACAGTGGCCGCTCGGCAAGATAAGAAACCAGCCAGCGCACCGCCGCCGCAGCCGTGACGAATGCGATCACGACACCGAGCAGTGGCCGGGCAACGCCGTAGTCGTCGAGCAGCTGCCCACCGTTCTTCGCGAGGTCGAACACGGTCGCCGCCGACAAAGTCGCAAGGCCCAGCAGAAAGCTGTACTCGAGCGCCGCCGACAACGACAGGCCCACCATCACTGCAGCAGCAATCGTGACGAGACTTCGGCTGACCCCGGGCCACAACGCCAGCGTCTGCGCGCAACCGATGATCACTGCGTGCGTGGTGGTCAATTGCGTCAACGCAGCACCGTCGCGCACCGGCTTCCAGAGAAGAAGAAACACGCCACCCACCACCCACGCGATGACAACCGGCCCAGGCGAGAACAGCTCGTCCTTGATTGCGTCACCGAATGCGGCGCCTACGGCGGCCGCGGGCACGAACGACGTGACGAGCAAACCGAGAACCCGTTTGCCTTCGGCATCACGACCGGCAATTCCCTTCAGCATCGACGCGACGCGTGCGCGGTACAACAAGACCACCGCAAGGATCGCCCCGATTTGGATGGCGATTGCGTAGGTATCCGCGGCATCACGGCCCGCCGAGTCACCGAGCCCGAGCCACCGCTGCACGACAACCAAATGCCCGGTCGACGACACGGGCAGGTACTCGGTGATTCCCTCGACGATGCCGAGGATCACCGAATCAAGGGTGCTGAGACTTCCCGACACCGGGGACGATTACTTCCGCGGCGACGGGTGATAGCGCCCCGCCGGAAATGCGGGCTCGACCGTGTGCAGGATG
This sequence comes from Actinomycetota bacterium, assembly GCA_046082705.1. Lineage (GTDB taxonomy): Bacteria > Actinomycetota > Acidimicrobiia > Acidimicrobiales > Ilumatobacteraceae > F1-20-MAGs119. The sequence continues at coordinate 3,315 of JBJTYJ010000264.1, forward strand.
TCCCAATCATGCGTCAGGCGACGGTGCGTGATGCGCCAGTCACCATTGCGACACTCGAACGAATCCCAGTAGCGGCCCGCGAAATTCTCGAGATACTCGCCACGCTCGTTGCTGCAGCGGTGCCAAGCAACGATCTGTGTTTCGACTTCCGCGGTCGTCGCCGACGTGAACGTGATCAACGAGTCGGAGGGAAAGTGCTTCGTCGAGATCGCATATTCGCGCAACTTCGACGTCGCTCCTTTTGCGAAATCGGATGCCTTTCCCTGCGTCGCGCCGTAGTCGGTTGTCGCATCGGCGTGGAATGCTTCCATCACCGTCTCGGCATCGCATGTGTCGATGCCCTTGCAATAGAGCAAGATCGCCCGCCGAATCGCCCGCTCGGCATCGGCAGCCTCAGCAGAGCCAAGAGGACCGTTCACATCTTTTGTCGTCGCCATGCGACCGACACTAATGCGACCAGCGCAAAGGAGAATTGGCACTCCCAACGGGATTTGAACCCGTGCCGCCACCTTGAGAGGGTGGTGTCCTAGGCCACTAGACGATGGGAGCCTGGGAACGGGAAGGCTACCAGCGGTCGGGAAAACTCAGCGCGGGGCGAATCCGACTTCGGGGCCGAAAAGCATCGCCAGAATTGCCTGCTTCGTGAGTGCGTTCCAGTTGTCGCCGAGCGCATCGTCGTTGGTGAGGTCGACGAGCGCACGGCTGAAGACCAGCCCGTGGAACCAATGCGAGACCGCGTAGAGGTCGACCGACTCGTCGATGAGACCACGAAGCTGTGGCACCCGCAGGGCCGCCGTGAGTTGCTCGCAACTTTCGACCTGGGCCTCGCCCATGCGCTTGGCAAAGTCAGGGCGCATATACGTGCTTCCCAGAGCGTCGACACGGCGGCTCCGCGCAAGCGGTCCGTCAACGCCGGTCACAAATTCGTCGATTCGCCGGGCACAGAACTCGATCAACGCTTCGCGCGTCTTGACCTCTTGAATCGCCCGATTGAACGCATCGGTGCGTTCCCGCAGCGTTTGCGAGAAGCGAATGATCTGTGCATCGTCGAGCAGACCACGAAGGTTTCCGAAGTGGTGGTAGAGCGAACTCGGTGAGCAATCTGCCGCCGCAAGGATGTTCTCGAGTCGGATTTCCGCCTCGCCTGCCTCGTTCAATTGTTCGACGGTCGCCTTCAGGAGAGCATCACGCGTCGACGACTCACGACCACGACGCTCATTTGAGCGACGGGGATTCGGCTTGCGGGAAATCGTCATATTTGCTGGGGAGCAAGGAATCGAACCCTGAATAACAGAACCAGAATCTGCTGTGTTGCCAGTTACACCACTCCCCATCAAGGGCAAAGCCCCACGGGTGCGAGAAGTCTAACCCTCTACCCCGTCACCTTCCACAGCCACCGGAACCCGATGATTCTGCCGATGGCAACACCAACGCCTTCCTTCACGTGCTTTGTAATGGCCGATTTTCCGTCGACGGGGCTCGTCGACGTGGCCGACGTTACGGCATCGAAACCGTTCTCTTCGGCAATGAGCCGCGAGCGCAGCGAATGGAACGGATCAGTGACGACGATGATCGACTGCGTTTGTGTATCGAACATGGAACCTTCGATGAGCGAGCGAAGATTCGTGAACGCTTCCCACGTTGAATGAGACTTTGATTCCTCTGCAATGACCGTCTCGGGAATGCCGCGCTCGACGAGATAGTCCCTCGACGCTGACGCTTCCGTGAACCTGTCGCCGGGTTGGTTGCCACCCGTGACGATCACTCGTGGTGCGACACCGAGTTCCCACAGTTCAATGACGTGGTCGAGGCGCGCGGCGAGTTGCGGTGAAGGCCGACCGTCGTATTGAGCCGCACCCATCACGACGATTGCATCGACCGTGGCGGTTGACGTCGAGCGCCCGACGCGCCACACTTCGCACGTGGTCAGCCCAACGTAGAGTCCGGCCACACAGAGGATCAGTGCGACGAGCCGCAGGAACTTGCGGATCACGTTCATCGACCGATCAGAGTCGGGCGATCGCCGTGCGCAGACGACCGAGCGTGGAGTCGCGACCCAAGACTTCGAGCGACTCGAAGAGCGGCGGGCCAACCGAGCGACCGGTGACGGCGACACGCACGGGTGCCTGCGTTTTGCCGAGTTTCAATTCGTGTGATTCGGTGATGGCCTCGAGGGCTGCCTTCAGG